>JBDTXL010000201.1:0-3259 GCA_040006195.1 Gemmatimonadota bacterium
GCTCGCGCGTCGCATTCACGACGAGCAGCGATGTGCCGCCGCTCACGCGCGTCTCATACGTTCCCGCATCGAGCGGCTCGCTTTCGGCCAGCGCACCCGGGGCGCCGAAGTGAAGCGCCAGCGTGTCGCTCCGCGCCTCGCCGCGCCTGCGCAGCTCGACGCGCACGAGCGTGTCGCTCCCCGTGCCGCGCCTCCATCGAATCCGATCGCCCGCGCGGACGATCGCGTCCGCCGGCAGCGCCGCTCGGGGATCCGGCCGCTCCGCCGTCAGCCAATCAAATATACCGCCCCAGAGGGTCGCATACGCATCGCCGCTCACGCCGCCGCGAAAGGCCCACCGCCACAGTCCGGAAGCACCCACCGTCACCACGCGTCGCCCACTCTCGCTCCCAGCGATCGCGGCGCGCCGATCGCTGCTGCGCGCGGGTGCGGCAACGAGTCCGGTCCAATCGCCACGCACGTCGGGGCTCACACTAAGCGGTGCGAGGCTGTCCCATGGAACTCCCGAGAGCACCGAGGTGATCGGCGACGCGGGCGCCGCGACCGGGTACCACTCGCCGAGCGTGTCGGCCGACGGAGAATACAGAAGGAGCGATCCCTTTGTGAAGGCGCGTGGCGCACCGAAGAGCGCCGTGTCCCCGTGAAGAATCGCGAGTGGCGCTTCGGCGAGCGCCGCGCGCACTGACTGCTCGCTCACCGCGGCAAGCGAGCCGTCCTGTCGCCACGCGCCCTGCGCGACGCGATAGTACGCGCGCGTGGGGAGCGAGATAGCGCCGCGCAGCACCGGGATGAGGAAGCGCGCATCGAAGTCGGGCGACGTGGATGCGAGCACCGCACCCGCAGCCGGCGCGACCTGCATCGCCGTGGCGAGTGTGTCGTTGCGTCGCTCGACATCTCCCTCGGCCGTGATCACAGCGGCGAGCGACAGGCTCCGCACCGCGCCGTCGATCTTCGCGCGCATCGTGAGCGTTCGCTCGAGGCCGGCGGTGAGCGAGTCGATCCGCATGGTCGCAATCACGTCGCTCCCCGCCTCGAGCGCGAGTGTCGCGCGCCCTACCGCGAGATCTCCCGCGCGAACGGTCAGACGCACATCGAAAGTGTCACCCGAGACGACGGCGCGCGGGGCCTCGAGCCCGATCAATGCCACATCAATGGCGGGCGCATGCGCCAGCAGCTCGACGCGCGAGCCGGCGGGGAGCGAGGAAAGCGCGTTGGGATCATCGAGCTCGCCATCGGTCACGAGCACCAGCGGCCGCCCCACAGCGAGCGCGCGCTCGGCGAGCGGCAGCGCGCGCGTCGCGATGTCTCGAGGCACAACGGGCGCCGAGTCACTGCGTGCGGAGTCACCCCAAAGCAGAAGATCCGACGAGGCGAGGCGCGCGGTCGACACGGCACGTCGCCAGAGCGCGCTGTCGCCGCCGCGCAGCCAGCTCGCCGATGCGTCGAGCGCCGCGATCGCTGGCACGGCGCGTCGCGGACCCGCGGGCGCATCGAGGAGCAGCGCGAGCATGATGAGCCAGGCGAGCAAGCGCAGTGCGGCGAGCGGCAGCGCGCGCCGGCGCTCGCCCGCCGCCGACCCCCGATACGACCACCACGCGAGTGCCGCCGCGATGAGCAGCGAAAAAAACCAGGCGAGCATGGGTGAAACGTGACGCGCTGGCGCGTGAGCGCAAAGCCGACTTACGCGTGCGCCTTGCCGAGGCTCGCGAGGAGAATCGCGAGCTGCGCGTCGAAGCGCGGGCGGTCGGCCGCCGCGAGCGGCGCGCCCGCACTCTTCTTCAGCGCGATGGCGGGATCTTTCTGCGTGCCGTCGACGAGCAACTCGAAGTGGAGATGCGGACCGGTCGCGAGGCCGGTCATGCCGACGTAGCCGATCGTTTCGCCGATGGTGACCGCGCGTCCGGCGCGGATGCCGCTCGCGAAGGCGCGCAGATGTCCGTACCGTGTGACCAGCCCGCTGCGGTGGCGAATCTCGATGAGATTTCCGTAGCCGCCCTTCGTCCCCGCGAAGTTCACCACCCCATCACCGATCGTTCGCACCGGCGTTCCCGCATTTGCGACGTAGTCGGTCCCCTGATGCTGGCGCCAGATGCCGAGTATCGGATGCTTGCGGAGCCCGAAGACGCTCGAGATGCGGCGAAAGGCAAGCGGCGCGCGAAGAAAGGCGGCCTGCATCGATCGCCCCGTCGCGTCGAAGTACGCGGCGCGGCCGTCGCCCTGATCGAAGCGCACGGTCTCGGTCGTCGTCCCCGAAAGTACCATGCGCGCCGCGAGCACGCGCCCGATCTTCGTCTGCCCGGCGGTGCCGACCATCCGCTCGAAGAGTACGCGGAACTGGTCGCCAGGCTGGAGCTCGCGGCTCATGTCGACGCGATACTCGAAGATGTCCGCGAGCGTCCACGCCAGCTCCGCGCGTGCGCCCTTCGGCAGGATCGTCGCGCTGTCATCGAGCGCCTGGTAGAGATTCTCGTCGATGCGCCCGCTCACGACGAGCGTGTCCGTCACCCACGGGAGTCGTTCCTCGATGCTCGTCCACGTCGAGTCGCCGGTGCGCCGCACGTGCAGCAGTCGGTCGGGCGCGAGCTGAAAGACTATTTCTCTCGGAGCTGCACCGGTAGAGTCCGAGCGCACCGTCACCGGCATCCCCGCCGGGATGCGCCGTGCATCGAGCCCGCTCGCCGCGCCCATCACCTTCGACATCGCACTCGAGCTCACGCCGCGACGGGACAGCAGCGCCCCGATCGTCTCGCCCGAATGGAGGGTGTCACGCGTGGCCGCGAGCGAATCGGAATCGCCGGCGGCCGCTTGCAACGAGTCGATTTCGAGAGGATGCGGCGCGTCGAGCCAGGGCTTCGGCAAATCGACGTTGAGCGCCCACACAGCGAGCGCGAAGATGACCAGTGTGGTCACCGCGCGCGGTGTGGGTTTGTTCAATCCATCTGACGCCGGATGAAAGTCGGGATCTCCATGTCGTTCAGATCCTGAGCCTTCTCCGTCGACTGCGGAGTTGCGCCCGGCTGCTGCTGCGTGGAGCGCCGGATTCCCTCGCTGGCCGCGGGACGCGGTGCGGGGACCGTGGTCCGAAGCGGGCGCTGATTCGGGAACGGAATCACCGGCGTCTGCGACGCGTGCTTCTGCGATTCCATTGCGCTCGATCCGGTACCGGTCACGACCCGGTCGAAGCCCGTGGCGATCACCGTGACTCGAATCTCGCCCTGCATCGCCGGCTCGTTCACCGCGCCGAAGATGATCTCGGCGT
>JBDTXL010000202.1:0-2520 GCA_040006195.1 Gemmatimonadota bacterium
GGAGGCCGCGCGCCTGGCCGAACCATGCGGCAGTCCACTGGAGCGGCGGCTGGTGAAGCAGGAAGACCGCGTACGATCGCCTCCCGAGCCACTGCGCCGAGGACGCAAGATGGGGCTCCGGGCGAAGCAGGGTCTGCCACACCGCCCAGAAGATTCCCGTCATACCGACGGTGACGAGCAGATTCGAGACGAGCGCGCCGGGGAGGGTAAACGACGCCAGCAACCCGAGCGCGTAGCAGGGCACGGCCATCGCGAAGATCGCGAACGTCGATAGCGACGCGGGCGCGTTCGCACGCTCGCGCCGCGACACGATCATCTGCGCGAGCACCATCCCCACCGCGAACTCCGCGAGCCGCGACGCGAAGAAGAGCCCCGTGAGCCACGCGTAGCGTCCGCGCGGAAGCGCGAGCCCGATGCCGCGCGCGGCCATCGTCAGCACGATCGCCGCGAGGAGAAAGTTCGCTGGGCCGAGCTTGCGGAGCGCGCGGAAGAGATACGGATACACGACGTACAGCTGCAGAATCAGCCAGACGAACCACCACGACGGCGAGATGTGGAAGAACGTCCCCGGCAGCGCGCGGATGCCGGTGAGGCTGAGCATCGTGCGGAGCCCGGCGAAGCTCTCGAGATTCCCGGGCACGAAGAGCGCGCCCGCAAGCACGACGAAGTGCATCGCAAGGTAGAGCGGGAAGAGTCGCACCAGCCTGCGCCGGTAGAACGCCCGCGCGCTGAGCGTGTCGGCCGGCTTCGCCAGCGCGGAAAGTGTGAGCCCGACGCCGCTCGCGAGGATGAAGACACCGGGCGCGGCATCGCCGAGCCAGCCGGCGGTGCGTACGCTACGAAGAAAGAGCGTCGTGCCCGGCGGTACCATGGTATGAAGCCGCACAGCGAGCGACGGCCACGAGTTCTCGGGATTGGTGAACCACGGCCCGGGCCCAAACTCCTCGACGATGTGATTGAGCAGAATCGCGAGCAGCGCCAGCGCCTTCACGGGATCGAGCCAATCGACTCGGAGCGCGGGCTCGGACGCCGGCGCGACTCCCGCGTTGCGGGTCGGATGCGCCGGGGGCGACTGTTCAGCGCCAGTGCCGGCGAGTTCCCCCATGGCGCGGATCATCGCGCGTTACGCGCGCCCCGTAGCGGCAAGGCGCGAGGCGAATCCATCGACCACCGGCAGCGCTGCCACGACACCCGGCTGCGCGATGTCGCAACCGGTGGTGCACGTCGCGGCGAGGCGGCGCACCTCGTCGAGCGTGGCGCGATTGAAGTCGTCGGTCGCATAGCGCTCGTTGAGATAGTCGATGAGCCACTGCAGCTCGTTCGCGACGCCCATCTCCACGGCGCGGAAGCCCTTCACCGCGACGTCGACGAGCGCGTCGGACGGAGCATTGTGACCACGGCCGATCCCTGTGTATCTATCGGCCATCGCGCCGAGCGTGTGGGGATCGAAGAGGTTGCAGGCGTCGACGATCCCCACCGCACGTGCGCTCTCGATCTCCGCGCGATGCTGCTGATAAAAGCCGTGCGCGGTACACAGGAATATCACGTCGGCGTTCTTCAGCGCCGCGGCGAGATCCGTCGTGAAGCGCGAGGTCATCTTCGTCTTCGCGAGATTCTGATCGCGCTCGTGCACGTACGGGTCGTGCAGAGTCACCTCGGCGCCGTGATCCACGAGCTCCTGGGCGAGCACGAGCGTCGGCGAGTTGCGCGTGTCCTCGGAATCGAAGCGGTAAGCGACACCGAGCAGCGTCACGCGCTTGCCGTCGAGCGAGCCGAAGCGCCGCTCGGCCAGCGCCAGCGTGGCGGCCGGCGATTCATCGTTGATGTGGCGTGACTCGAGGATGAGACTCTTCGAGATGTCCTCGCCGGCCTCGATCGCGCGCCACCAGAGGAGAATGCCATCCTTGGGCAGGCAGTGCCCGCCCACGCCGACGGTCGGCACGAGCAGTGCGCCGGACGGCACGGCGCGTGGATCCGCGCTCGCGTCGTCGCCGCGCGCGACACTGACGTTCACCTTGTCACGCAGCGCGAAGAAGTCGATGTCGTGGGCGTCGCAGTAGCGCGCAACCTCGGCTGCGTACGCTATCCGCACATCGCGATACGCGTTCTCGAGGGTCTTCACGATCTCGGCCGTGAGGCTGTTGGTGCGATAGACCACGCCGCCGGTCACGATGCGCGCGTAGATGCGCGCAATCAGCTCCGGCGTGCCGGGGTGGAGACCGCCCGCAAGCTTGTCGGCGCGCGCGACGCGCTCGACCAGGCGTCCGGGCATCACGCGATTGGGCGAGTTGCCGAGGAGGATGTCGCGGCCATCGTGGAGTCCGTACTTCTCGAAGAGCGGACGCACGACGGTGAGCATCGATGACGGCGCGAGCGTCGACTCGAAGACGACGACGGGAACGTTGCCGGCGGGCTTCTGCTGCAGTGCCTTGGCTATCCCGTCGAGCGCCTCGAAGAGCGGACCATACTCCGGCGCGAAGCCGTTCTTGTCCGTCTGCGTGCAGATGAGGATCATGTCCG
>JBDTXL010000203.1:0-1738 GCA_040006195.1 Gemmatimonadota bacterium
CGCGCACAGACCGGTCGCGTCGACGGCGTCGTGTACGACAGCCTTCGCAAGCAGCCCCTCGCCGGGGCGATCGTGCAGGTCGCAAAGGCGCCGCCGGATCGCGGCGCCTACTCCGCCACCACGGACTCGCTGGGCCAATTCAGCATGACCGATGTGCGCACCGGGCAATACGTGGCGGGCATCATCGATCCCCTCCTCGACACGCTCGGCGTGTCAGCCCCGTACGGATCGGTGATCATCACCGAGGGCGCCGATGTGCACCTCGCGCTCGCCATTCCGTCGGCCGCGGGGCTCACGAGCGCGATCTGCGCGCCGGTGAAAGCGACACATGCTGCGAAGCGCGGCGACTCGACGGCGACACTCGTGGGGCACGTCTTCGATGCGCGAAGCCGAGCGCCCGTGGCCTCGACTACGATCGTGCTCGTCTGGCAGGTACTCGCGTTCGATGGGCGAGGCGTGCGCCGCGTAACCCGGCAGCTTCACGCAGTCACGAAAGACGACGGCTGGTTCGCCCTCTGCGGCCTGGACGGCGGCGACTATCAGCTGCGCGCGGAGAACGGCGCCCGCAAGACAGGCTACGTCGACATCGCACTCCAGCCGCACGAGATCACGCGCAGCTCGCTCCAGCTCGGCGCCGAATCGGGGATGGCGGCCAAGGTAACTGGAAAGGTCGCCGCACGGGACGGGCGCGCGCTCGAGGGGGCGAAGGTGACCGTCGATGGCTCGTCGACTAGCGCGGTCACGGACGCGCGCGGCGTATTCTCCCTGAGCGGACTCCCGAGCGGGTCGCGCATGATCGAAGCCCGCTCGCTCGGTTACGACCCTACCCGTACGCCGATCGCCCCATCGGTCGACGAACCGACCGAAGTGACGGTCGTGATGGAAAAACACGTCGAGACACTGAAAGAGGTAACGGTGTTCGGAAAGGAAAATCGGCACATGCACGACCTCTCTGGCTTCGCGGAGCGGAGCAGACTGGGGTTCGGCCATTTCATCACCCCCGAGAAGATCGCGCAAACGACGTCGGTGAACATCTGCGACTTGCTGCGCGAAGTGCCGGGGCTAGGCGTGACCACCGACAGCGGTCTCGGATGCGACGCGTCCATTCGGGGCGTCGTGAGCCTGGATCTCTGCGGCCTCATGGTTTACCTCAACGGGCACAAGTTCACGGGTACCATGCGCGAATTCACACAATCGATCTCCCCGCGCGAAATCGCCGGGATCGAGGTGTACTCGCAGGCGACCGAACCGCCGCAATTCCCGGGCGGATGCGGTAGCCTCGTTGTCTGGACCCACTGACGCGATGGTTCGATAAGCTCGCTTCGATTTGGATGCTGGCGTCGCCGCTCCCATCCTGTATTACTCATCACATCACAGTGAACATGATGCTCGCCCGCGCCATCGCCGCACTCTTGCTCGCGCTCGCCACCCTCACCGGCTCGGCGCTGCAGTCGCGGGCGCAAACGGGTCGGGTCGACGGTGTCGTGTTCGACAGCCTCAGAATGCAGCCGCTGGCCGGTGCGATCGTGCAGCTCGTGCAGCCGCCTCCTTCACGCCACGCCTACTCGGCCACTACCGACTCACTCGGCCGCTTCAGCATCTCGGGGATACGCGCCGACACGTACATCAGCGGCTTCCTCCATCCGCTGCTCGACACGCTCGGTGTTCTCGCCGCGTACGGCTCGCTCACGATCGCGGATGGTGACAACGCGCATCTATCGTTATCGATTCCCGGCGC
>JBDTXL010000204.1:0-2896 GCA_040006195.1 Gemmatimonadota bacterium
TATTCATGCGATTTCTCATCAGGCGTGGAGTCGAGCGGAGCGCCCGTCGCGCGCTGAAGATCGGCGACGGCATCGTTGAGAGCGCCCAGCGCAGTCGTGTACTGGTTCTTTGCATCGAGCAGCGTTCGCTGCGCGTCGATCACTTCGAGCGCCGACGAGCCCCCGAGCCCGTAGCTCGACGACGCGATGCGGTACTGCTCCTCGGCACTCGGCACCAGCCGGTCCGCGAGGAACTGCACCTGCCTGAGCGCGGTTGACGCCGTCGCGTACGAGTTGCGGAGATCCTGCCCGACCTGCGCGATCACATCGCGATACGACTCGTTCAGCTCGAGCTGGCGATGCTTCGCCTCGGCGACTTCCCCCTTCTGATGCTGCCAGAAGAAGATCGGGAGATCGATTCCGATCGATGTCGTGTATGTCGGATCCTCGCCGTAGATGTTGTTGCGCGAGAGTCCGACGGTGATATCAGGCAGAAAGTATTGCTGCGCCAGCCGCTCGTTCGCCCGTGCGCTCTGCTGCTGCCGCTGGAGCCCTCGTAGCTCGGGACGCGACAGCATCGCGAGCTTCTCGAGCCTGTCGAAGTCCGGGGGAACCGCGGGAACACCGAGCGTGTCGGCAGGCTCGATCGACGCGCCGAGAACGCGCCCGAGCAGCCGGTTGAGTCCCGCGCGCGCGTTCGCGATCCCGCGCTCGTTCGCGATCAGATCGTTCTCGGCCTGCGCGACATCAACTTGCCCCTTCACGATGTCGAGCTTCGCCACCGTTCCCGCGTTGTAGCGCGCTTCCGTCTTCTTCACGAAATCCTCGGCCAGCGTTTTCGACACGAGCAGATCTTCGCGGTGGCGCAGCGCGACGAGCAGCGAGTCGTACGCCTGCGCCGTTTGCGATGCGATCAGCTGCCGCTGCTGGATGTAGAGCTCATCGAAGTTGCCGAGGTCGCTCTTCGCCGCCTGTCCGCGCAAAATGATCTTGTTCGGGAAGGGGATCGTGATGCCGACGCCAATGTCGGTCTCGTTCCCGGTGTGCGGGTGCGCAAAACCGGTAGCGCCGAGTGCGGACGCGGAAATCGACGGCTCGGGGAGCGCGTACCCCTGGGTCACGCGCGCGCGCGCCTGCGCGATCTGCTCGCGCGCGATGGCGAGCGTCGGATTGTGCGCGAGCGCCTGCGCGATCGCCTCGTTGCGATCGAGGCGAAGCGGCGCGCTGGTGCTGTCCTGCAGCTGCGCACTGAGCCGCGTCGCGCCGCGCGATTGCGCGGCGAGCGGTGACAGCGCAATGATGAGTAGCGGCAGCTGATGTACGAAGATCCGAATGTTCATCCCTCTCCAGGCTCGTACGACGGCGGTCGCACGCGATGCACGATGAATCCGTGCATCCGGCGCCGCGATGATTGCAGGCGTCGGTTACGAATCAGCTCTGGATCGGGATCAGCTCGGGTTTCCGAGGCGCACGCGGATCAACTGGCGCTACGTCTCAGGCTAAGCGAGAGCGGGCCGCGCGATGGCAGCCGCCGATCAGAGCTCGCGCTGGGCGGGCGGTGCTCGAGGTGAGGCGACCGAAAAACGGTCGAGCGAGATTGCAGTGAGCTCGATGCTCGCGACATTTCCGACGGGATGCTCGGACGGCATCGCCATGCGCACGGAGAGCTCGGTGCGGCCGATGAGCTGGCGGGCGACGCAGACTGCGCAATTCGCCTCATCGTGCGAGTAGTGCGCGGTGGTCCCGTACGCCTCGACGTGCGACGGCGCACTTTTCCCCTCGATCGCGTCTGCGAACGGCACGATGGCGACGATGTCGAACTGCGCGAGCGCGAACATCGCGAGCGCGAGCCAGAACCATCGTGGTCGTTTGCGAACGGAGGGGCGGGCGGGCGTCATGAGCGGCGAACGTTACCTTGATAGTAGAGGGCTGTGAAGCACATGCCCTGTTGACCGTGCGAATATTGAGCTAACCGCTTCGAACCGCGAACATTCTTGTGACTATATAAGAAAGCGACCGGTCACAGAGCACCATCTCATCGACCAGGGGACACGCAGAATGCGGCTGGGAATCTTTGGCGCGGGGCACGTTGGCGGCACGCTTGGAAGGCTTTGGGAGTCGCAGGGGCACGACGTGCGCTTTGGCGTCCGCGATCCCGGCTCGGAGTCGGGCGGCGGGCTCAACCACAGCCGCACCGGCAGCCTGATCGACGTTGCCGCCTTCGCCGACGTGGTAGTCCTCGCCATTCCATACGCGGCCACCGCCGAGGTTCTGAAGGCGATTGGCCCGCTCTCCGGAAAAACAGTCATCGATTGCACCAACCCGCTCCTCCCCGATTTCTCCGGGCTCGCCATCGGTACGACGACCTCCGCCGGCGAGGAGGTCGCGAGATTGCTCCCCGAGGCGAAAATCGTGAAGTCGTTCAACACACTCGGCTACACGAACCTGGCAAGCCCGGCATTCAACGGCGAGAAGGCATCGATGTTCTTCTGCGGCGACGACGCTGGCGCCAAGCTGATCGTCGCCGAGCTCGGCAACCAGCTCGGCTTCGACATGGTCGACGCCGGGCCGCTCGCGCAATCCCGCTGGCTCGAGGCGATGGCGCAGTTGTGGATCAGCATGGCCTACAAGTACGGCGGCAGCCAGCGCTCGGCGTTTCGGCTGCTTAGATAGTTCGCGCGCGCGAGCGCGGGCGCACCAGCGAGTGATTTGAGAAGTCGCTGATCGCGGTGCAGATTGTCGCCATGGATTGCATGGTGACCGTGCGCGCGTATGGCCCATGCGCTTTCGCAACACGCGCCTCCTCGAATTTCGTGAATATGCGCCACTCGATCACTATCGCGCTCATCGCGCTGGCGCTCCCCTGCGCGGCGCAGGGAAAGCAGCCCACGCTCGAGGAGCTGCTCAGCGCTCCCTT
>JBDTXL010000205.1:0-6404 GCA_040006195.1 Gemmatimonadota bacterium
CGCACGAGTTCCAGTTCGACATCTTCGCGCGCGGGCGCGCGGGCGGCGGCATCGCCCAGCTCACGCAGGTGAATCCGCCGCTCTGGTTCATGGAGGGGATGGCCGAGTACCTGTCGCTCGGGCCGGACTACGCCCGCTCGTCCACGGTGATGCGCGACGCCGCGATCAACGGCGACCTGCCGACGATCGTGAAGATGAACGAGCGGCCCGACCGCTACGATCCGTATCGCTACGGCCAGCCGCTGTGGGCGTACATCGCGGGGCGCTTCGGCGACGAGATCATCGGCGCCATCATGGCCGACGTCCCCTCGATGGGCGTCGAGCGCGCCTTCAAGCGCGAGACGGGTGAGTCGCTCGAAGATCTCGGCGACGAGTGGAAGGAAGCCATGCAGGTGAAGTACCTGCCCGAGGTGGCGACGCTCCAGCGCCCGCGCCAGTTCGCGAAGCCGCTCCTCTCGCAGAAAATCAGCGGCGGCCAGGTCTTCCTCGCGCCCGCGCTGTCGCCCGACGGCAAGTACATCGCCTTCCTCTCGAACGGCAGCTTCCTCAAGGGGCAGGTCTTCATCGACCTCTGGCTCGGCGACGCGAAGACCGGCAAGCGCATCGCGCGCCTCGTGAAGAGCACCTTCGATCCGAACTATCAGGAAATCGGAATTCTCTATTCGCAGAGCTCCTTCTCCCCGGACGGGAAGACACTCGCTTTCTCCGCGCTCGGCGGCGGGAAGGAGATTCTGTATCTGCTCGACGTGAAGCGGCGCAAACGCATCGCGAAGATCGAGCTCGATCTCGACGGCATCGTCGGGCCGAGCTGGTCGCCCGATGGAAAGCATCTCGTCTTCACGGGCAACAAGGGCGGCATCACCGACCTCTACACCATCGATGCCGACGGCAAGAATTTCACGCAGCTGACGCACGATCAGTTCGCTGATGAGCAGCCGCAGTGGTCGCCCGACGGATCGATGATCGCCTTCGCCACCGATCAGAGTCCCGGCGCGGACCTGGCGAATCTCCATTTTCCGCATTGGCAGATCGCGATCTATCACGTCGATGGTGGAAACGTCGAGCTGATCCCCGGCCAGGATGGGCTCAACATCAATCCGGCGTGGGCGCCGGACTCGAAGTCGATCGCCTTCGTCTCCGATCGCACGGGCGGGCAGAACATCTTCCTGTACGACCTCACCGACAAGCAGCACTACCAGCTCACGAACGTCGTTGGCGGAGTCATCTCGCTCACGGAATTCAGTCCGGCGATCACCTGGTCGCAGGCAACGGACAGACTCGCCTTCACGTATCTCGAGAACGGCGAATACACCGTTTGGACGCTCGACAATCCGCGCTCGCTCAAGAGGCAGCCGTTCGTCGCGGCGATGCGCACAATGGCCCTGCGCGCGGACAGCGCCGCCGCCGCGAAGCGCGCGCACGCGGATTCCGCCTTGCTCGATACGCTCTCGTACTCGTACTACAAATCGGGGACGACCTTTCGCACCTCGAGCACGCTCGCCGACTCGGGGTCGCACAGGGAAGCACGCGTCAACGTCGCGGCACTCGTCGACAGCGGATTCGTCACGCTGCCGGACACGAGTCAGTTCAAGGAGTACAAGTACCACATCCGCTTCTCGCCCGACTTCGTCGCACGGCCGACGGTCGGGTACTCGCGGGACAACTTCGGCAGCGGCGTCTTCGGCGGAACGGCGATCTCCCTCAGCGACATGACGGGAAACAACCATCTCGCCTTTGCGCTGTCGATCAACGGCCGCCTCAAGGATGCGCAGGGACTCGCGGCGTATACGAATCTCGCGCACCGGCTGCAGTACTCGGTGGGCTACTCGCAGTCGCCATTCTACTTCGGCCAAGGCACGCAATTCTTCGCTGACGGAAACGGCGGCTTCATCGAGCAGAGCGTGATTGCCCGCTATTTGAGTCGCGATGCTTTTGCCATAGGTATCTATCCACTCAATCGCTTCAGCCGATTCGAATTGGGCCTGACGCTCGCGGATTTGGAGCGCTCCTTCCTGGTCTTCACGACGCCACTGAATTCAATCGGCCAGCAGACTGATCAGACCAATCAGCAGGAGGTCAACGGCACGAGAAAGGTCTACCTCGAGCCCAGCCTCTCGCTCGTCTCGGACAACACGCTCTTCGGCTACACTGGTCCCATCTACGGCCGCCGCTATCGCTTCGGCGTCACTCCCGCGGTCGGACAGTTTCGCTGGATCGGGCTGCTCGCCGACTATCGGCGCTACGACGCGCTTCTCTTCAGCTACCTGACGCTCGCGACGCGTGTCACCGCGAACCTGTCGTACGGGCGCGATGCGGACAGCCTGCAGAAGTACATCGGCTACAGCGATCTCATTCGCGGCTACGATCAACAGAGCTTTGTGATCACCAACGACAACTGTCCCGCGAGCGTCCAGGTCGTACAGCGATGCAATCGCCTGCTCGGCAGCAAGGTGGCATTCGCCAACGTCGAGCTGCGCTTCCCGATTATTCGACCGTCGCTCTCGGGGACCATCCCGATTCCACCGATCGAGGGCGCATTTTTCTACGATGCCGGCACAACGTGGTTCAGCGGGCAGAAGGTTGAGTTCAAGACGGACAGCCAGGACAATCCCGCCGACGTTCGCTCGCTGCTCACCAGCTATGGCGTCGGCGTTCGGATCAATCTTTTCAACTACGTGATCCTCCGATGGGATTACGCAATTCCGCGAAACTCGCCGGGGCGACACGGTTTCTGGCAGTTCTCGTTGTATCCGACGTTCTGATCGCGTAGTTTCACCTTCGTGCGAACGTCGCCTCTGGCGCTGGCGCTCGTACTTGCTGCGTGCCATGGCTCGGACAAGCGTCCGGCAGTCGAAAGCACGGTAAGCACTGCCGGCGCCAGCGCGAACGGACCGGATCAACTCGTTCTCCGATTTCCACGGGGCGGCGGTGTCGCGCGCGCTTTCGCGTATCCTCGCCTCGATTCCGTGGTCTGGAGCGCTTCGAGAAAGGCTCCAGCGCTCATCCACATCCTCGGCTTCGATGACGGCGCCGGCTCCGTGCTCGCCGAAGATTTGAAGGGCGGCGTTGTCCGCATCGATCTTCGCCGCGGTGACGTCACCCGCGATCCCGCCACCAAGCTCTCGGACTTCGTCTCCGCCGACGGCTCGGCAGCCTATGGCGTCGGCGCCGATGGCTCGGTCACGCGTCTCACGCCGGCCGGCAGCTGGACCTTCAAGCCGCCTACCCCCGCCCACGATGTCGTTCCGCAGCCCGACGGCACGCTGCTCGTGCTCGCCAATCGCGGCGAGGGGACGATGGTGTGGCTCATACGCCCGCCGGAAGATCGCATAGCGGACAGCGTGCTCCTCCCTCGCGTGACGAAGTCGATTCGCACACCGGCCGGCGACCGCGTCTACTTCCCTGTCGACTCCGGGCTCGTAGGCGTGCGCGGCCGCGATCTGCAGATCGTACCGAGCCTGAAGCTCCCCGCGAAGCCGCGTGCCGTGGTGACATCGCCGAGCGGCGATCGTATCTACGTTGCTGCAGATTCGAGCAACGAGCTGCTCGTCGTCGATCGCTACAGCGGCGCCATCTCGACTCGCATCACACTTCCTTCAGCTGCGGCGGCGCTCAGGATGGATCCGACCGGGCGCTACGTACTCGCCAAGGCATCTGACGGCGACTCCGCCTACGTGATCTCGGTGAGCACCGATCGCATGGTGAGCGAAGCCCCCACCGTGTGGCGCGCCGATCTTCCGGCCGTTGCGCCCAACGGCTGGCTGGCGCTCGTGCGCGGGAAGGACGTCGTGCTCTCCGACGCCGAGACGCTCGCGCCGCGCAAGACGATCACCAATGGCGCCGCCGACGACTGGATGTTCATCAGCTGGAATGGATTCCGCCCGCGCGCGGCGAGTCTCGATCAGCCGGTGACGTTCGAATCGGGCGACACGGTACAGCGCGACACCACGGAGAATCCATTCGCGGGGGCAACGCCGAGCGCGGGCGACACCGAACGGGCAGACGGCCCGAAGTCGGCCGCGCCGGCGCCCGCACCCTCGGGCAACGCGTCGCAGCCGCATCCGGCGCCTGCGCACGCCCCGGCAGCCGACAGCGCTCCGAAGGCCGGCGGCTTCACCGTGCAGTTCGCGGCACTTCGCGCGCAGGACGCCGCCACCGACGTTCTCAAGGACGTGCACCTGAGCGGCGCAACGCCACGACTCGTTGCCACGACTCGTGACGGCGTGACTATCTATCGTGTGGTGATCGGACCATTCCCAACGCGGGAAGAGGCGGAGCGCGTCGCGCGCACCTCCGGCAAGTCGTACTGGGTCTACGAAGGAGCGCCCTGATGACGACACCGCTCGGCCCCATTCTCTCGATGTGGGAAGCGGAAGGAAACAGGCACGCGTCAGCACTCGATGCGTGCGCAGGTGCAGTAGTGATCGGCGAGCGTCCTTCGACGGCGGCCGAGGTCGCGCTCGGCATCGCGCGCGTGCAGGCGCGGCGGCGGCGCGTTGCGGTGGCGGACACGGTTGGCGAGCTTGGGCCGCTCGAAGATCTCGTGCCGATGGACGCGCCGTACGGCTTGATCGATTCATTCTTCTACGGTGTCTCGCTCAACAAGATCGCGTACACCGTCGACCCCGCGAAGAATCTCATCATCTTCCCAAGCGGCGCCGTCCCGATCGATCACGAGGCGCTGCTCGGCTCCGATCGCTGGGTCAAGCTGCTCGAAGGCTTTCGCGCCGCTGATGGGCTGCTGCTCATTGTCGCGCCGGCGGAGTCGAGCGCTCTCTCGTCGCTGATTCAAGTGATGGACGGCGTCGTGCTCGTCGGCAACGTCGCCGCAGCGCCGGGCACGCGCGTGCTCGCGCATGCCCGCCTGC
This sequence comes from Gemmatimonadota bacterium, assembly GCA_040006195.1. GTDB lineage: Bacteria > Gemmatimonadota > Gemmatimonadetes > Gemmatimonadales > Gemmatimonadaceae > FEN-1250. The sequence goes on from JBDTXL010000205.1 coordinate 4,869, forward strand.
CGATGATCCCCACGCGCCCGACTCTTGCATCTGTTGCACAGGTCCAGCCCACGCGTGTATCGACGTCGACCACTTCGTCGCCGCCACCCTTCTCGCCGGCGAGCATCGCGCCGCCACCGATGCCGCGAGAGCCCACGCCCGCATCCGTCGCGCCGGTCGCGCCGCCACCCGCATCGCCGCCCGCGCCTGCAGAAGCGGAACCGCCGAAGCGCCCGTCATTTCACGACTGGAGCGCCATCGCCGCAGTCCCCGACGATGACGAGGCGCCCTCGAGTCGCGCTAGCGAGGACGAGGCGCGTGAAGAGCGTCGCCCGGCGCGAAGCTCGCGCGAGCAGCTCCCGCCACACGAGATGATCGCCGAGGGTGCGGACACCGCGGCGAACGACGGCGAAGTGGCACTCGTACCGAAATGGGCACGCGAGGAGGAGTTCACCGGCCCGTCGGCGCCGCCGAGCGGGAGTGCGAAGGCGATCTCCTTCTGGGTCGCGATCGTGTTCGGCGCCTTCATCGCCGCCGCACTGCTCACGTGGCTCACCACATCGATGCTCTCGCGCAACGATGGCAGCGATTCGTTCGCGGCGAAGCCGGACAGCTCGCATCCTGCGGCGCACGTGCTCGCCGCGACGGCGCCCACCAGGCTCGCGGCGCCAGCATCGGCACCGATCGCAGCGCCGCGCGATTCGGCAGCTGCATCGGCGGCGCCCGTAGTGGCCCCGAGCGGATCTCCGTACTCGGTGGTCCTCGCGGATGTCTCAACCCTCACCGGCGCGAACGGCGAGCTCGATCAGGCATCGGGACGCGGCTTCCCGGTCGTCACCTTCGCGCCGTATCCGCGCGCCGACGGGCAGCTCTCCTATGTCGTGATCTCCGGCGCCGCCGCAGACTCCGCCAGCGCCGACTCGCTCCTCGGCGCGGTGCGCGCGAAGCACTATCGCAATGCCGGCGCGGCGCACGTCGTCAAGCTTCCATATGCCGTGATGATTCAGAAGGGCGTGTCTCAGGATCAGGCGTCGATGTTCGTGCGCGCCTACCTCTCGAAGGGGCTTCCCGTATACTCACTTCTGCAGTCCGATGGAAGCGCGACGCTGTATGCGGGCGCGTTTCGTGGAGTCGAGCAGGCCCAGCCACTGGTCACTAGCTTTAAGGCGAACGGAGATAAGCCGACCGTTGAGATTCGGACCGGGAGACCTTTCTAGTGCGTTTGACGAAGCTCGAGCTGCAGGGGTTCAAGTCGTTCGCAGATCACACGACGCTCGTCTTCGAGCCGGGGGTCACGGCGGTCGTAGGTCCGAACGGATGCGGCAAGTCCAACGTCTCCGACGCAGTGCGCTGGGTGCTCGGCGAGCAGCGCCCGAAGACGTTGCGCGGCGCGAAAATGGAGGAAGTGATCTTCCAGGGCTCGTCGTCGCGTCGTCCCGTGAACATCGCGGAAGTCTCGCTGCACTTCGAGAACGAGGACGGCGCCCTCCCGGTGCCGTACAAGGAAGTCGTCATCACGCGCCGCCTCTCGCGCAGCGGTGACAGCGAGTACATGCT
>JBDTXL010000206.1:0-1539 GCA_040006195.1 Gemmatimonadota bacterium
GAAATGAAGCCCCGAAAACGGCTCCCGGTTCCCACCGGACTGCTTGAAGGGACCCTGCCGGGAGATTAGCTTCTTCGCAGCCCTCCGTCGCCCCTTCCCAACACATGTCTACGACCGTCGACGCGCTCCTCCCGCTCAGCTTTCTCGAGGCGGTGCGCAACGTCGATAGCCCCGATGGCGATCTTGACGCGGAGTTCGTTCCCGAGCTTCGCAACAAACGCCTCGGCCTGAGTGATACCGTGTACGCGCAGATCAAGCGCTACACCGACGCCGCGCGTCGTAAAGAGCGCCCGGTCTTCGACGAGGCCGTAGGGCTGGCGCGTCTCATCGGGCGCCGCCCGGACGCCGAGGCCGTTTTTCGCGCCGCCGGCCGCTATCTCGCCATGCAGACCTATCTCAGCATACCCGCCGCCACGCGCCGGATGATAACGGTGCTGCCGGCGATGCTGTCGCGTCCGATCGCGCTTCGGCACGTCCAGCGGATCGCCGGGCGCTTTCTCAACGGGAAGGTTCGCCGCAGTGGCTCGTATCTGACTCTCGAGGTAGAACGCTCGACCACCCTCGACAGCGCGCCCCGCGGCGCCGGCTGCGCGTACTATGAGGCGGTGCTGCAGGAGCTTCTTCGCCTGCTTGGCGCGAGCGGCGGCGCCGTCGACCACGTGCGATGCGCGGGGAAGGGCGAGGGACTGTGCGAGTGGCGCGCCGAATGGCGGTCGATCAGCCACTGACTTCGCGAGAGATCTCCGACGAATGCTGACCCCCGCCACACTTCCCGCCCTTCAGAAAGCCCTCGCCGACGCGAAGCTCGACGGCTGGCTTCTCTACGACTTTCAGGGCGCGAATCCGATCGCCGCGGGCGCGCTCGCGCTCGACGGGATGGTGACGCGGCGCGTCTTCGGCTGGGTGCCGCGGGACGGTGTGCCGGTCGCGGTGACGCACGACATCGAGCAGGGGCCGTGGCATCGCTGGCCTGCTGAGTGGAAGCGTGTGCGCTACGGCAGCTGGAAGGTGCTCGAGGCGACGCTGCTCTCGCTCGTGAAGGGCAGGAAGATCGCGATGGAGTATTCGCCGGGCGACGCAGTGCCATATCTGGATCGGGTGCCGGGCGGGGTTCTCGAGATGGTGCGCGCAGCGGGGGCTGAGATCGTGTCGTCGGGCGAGCTCGTCTCCCAGTTTTACGCGCTCTGGACGAGTGCGCAGCTCGCATCGCACCGGCGCGCGGCGAAACTCGTGGCGGAAACCGCGCGCGCGGCGTTCGAGGAGGCGGGGAAGCGTAGCCGTACGAGCAATCCGATCACCGAGTATGAGCTGCAGCAGTGGATCGCCGCGCGCTTTCATGCGGCAAAGCTCGAGTTCGATCACGATCCCATCGTCGGCGCGAATGAGAACGCCGCGAACCCGCACTACGCGCCGAGCGCCGACAATCCTCGCGAGATTCGCCGCGGCGATCTGCTCCTCATCGATCTCTGGGCGCGCGAGCACGACGGGATCTATGCGGACCAGACGTGGATGGGCTCACTCGGCGAGCCGACGCCGCGC
>JBDTXL010000207.1:0-1627 GCA_040006195.1 Gemmatimonadota bacterium
CGGGACGCATCGTGGGCGAAGGGCCGGGCGCGGTGCCCGAGCTCGTGCGGTTGCTCCACACCGAAGCGAAGGTGCTGTAGTGGCGAACATCTTTGCGTTTGCGGAGTCGCGCGGCGGTGCGCTGCGGCGCGTGGCATTCGAAACGGTGAGCGCGGCGCGCGCACTGGCCGATGCGAGCGGCGGCGGCGAGGTGCACGCGCTGCTCGCGGGTGCCGCGGGTGTCGCGACGCTGGCGGCGGAGCTCGGGAAGTACGGCGCTGACGTCGTGATCGTCGTGGAGCACGGGGGGCTCGCGAACACGAACGTCGAGGCGCTGGCGGCGACGGCGGCCGAGCGTATCAAGTCGGGTGGCTATCGCGCCGCGATCTTCTCGGCGAGCGCTCAGGGGCGCGATCTCGCGCCGCGCGTGGCTGCGAAGCTCGGTGTGAGCATGGCGGCGGATGTCACGACGCTGGAGCTCGCCGGCGATGCGCTCGTGGTCACGCATCCGGCGTACGCGGGGAAGGTGATCGCCACACTGAAGCTCGCGGGGTCGCCCGCGATCGTGACGTTGCGTCCGGGCGCGCGCGCGGCGGTCGAGGCGGCGCGAGAGGCGCGCGTCGAGCGCGCGCAGCCGGTATCGGATCCGGCGGCATCGAAGCTCGCGGTGAAGGAGATGGTCGTGGGCGGCGGCGCGAAGCTCGACATCGGCGATGCGCCGGTGATCGTGAGCGGCGGACGCGGGCTCAAGAGGGCGGAGAACTTCAAGCTCGTCGAGGATCTCGCTGCGGCGTTCGGCAACGCGGCGGTGGGCGCGACGCGCGCGGTGACCGACGACGGCTGGCGTCCGCACAGCGATCAGATCGGGCAGACTGGACGCCAGGTCTCGCCGGAGCTCTACGTCGCGCTCGGCATCTCGGGTGCGATCCAGCACATCGCCGGCATGCGCAACTCGCGCACGATCGTCGCGATCAACAAGGACAAGGAAGCGCCGATCTTCAAGGTCGCCGATTACGGCATCGTGGGCGATGTGATCGAGATTCTGCCCGTGCTCACCGCTGCGGTGAAAGAGGCGCGCGCAAAGGGCTGAGCTTCGCCGGTTGTTTCGGCCCTCGACGCGCCATAGCTTCGATGCCATGCGAATCGAGAATGCCGTTTTCCTGCTCGTCCTGCTGCTCGCCGCCGGCTTTTTTTCATACAACGTTCAGCGGCTGCTCAGCTATCTCTCGATAGCGCTCCCGGATGATCGCGGCGGGCACCCGCTGGTTCGCCTCAAGAACGTCATCACCGTGGCCTTCCTGCAGAAGAAGATTCTGCGTGATCCGGTGGCCGGCCCGATGCACGCGCTCATCTTCTGGGGCTTCGTGGTGCTCACAGCGGGCACGATCGAGTTGCTCCTCCATGGCAGCTTCCCTGCGTTCTCGTACGACTTCCTGCCGACGTCGCTCTACCAGTTTTATTCGATCTCGCAGGATCTCTTCGGCGCGCTCGTGCTCGGCGCGGTCGCCTTCGCCGTCTACCGGCGCCTCGTGCTTCATCCCGAGCGCCTCGAGGGCGACAACCTCGAGCACAGCGACGCGCTCATCATCCTTAGCGCCATCGCCGGCCTGATGGTGACGATGTTCGTCGTGAACGCGATCGAGCTCGC
>JBDTXL010000208.1:0-2166 GCA_040006195.1 Gemmatimonadota bacterium
CGACGATCAGCTTCCAACGTAGCAGCGTCTGCGGACGGCGCACGACCACTGCGACGACCACCGCAGGTCCCGCGAGAAAGCCCATCATGTGGTTGGCGTATCCGAGCCCGAGCAGATACGCGATCAGCACGAGCAGTCGATCCGCTGCAGGGCCATCGGGATCGTCCGACCAGAGAACGGTGAGCCACGATATGATTGCGAGCCCCATGAGCGACACGGTGTACACCTTCTCGTTCACCACCGACTGGTTCCAGACCGTGAACGCGGTCGCCCCGATCAGCGCGGCGAGAAAGCCGCCGACAATCCGCTGCCACTTGTCGGCGAGCCACCCCACCAGAATCCGTTCGGTGATCAGAAACCACATCCCCGCCGACACAGCGCTCGTGAGCGCGGCGAGAATGTTGATCTTCATTGCGACGTGCATCGAGCCGAGCGGAAGGATCGCGAAGACGCGCCCGATGAGCACGAACAGCGGATTCCCCGGTGGATGCGGGAGGCCGAGCACGTACGCCGCCGAGATGTATTCGCTGGTGTCCCACATCGCCGTCGAAGGCGCGAGCGTCGCGCAGTAGAGCGCGAAGACGGCGAGCGATGTGAGCGTCGCGGCCAGATAGGACGGACGGTAGTCGAGATCGGTGCTCTTCGGAGGCATATGCTCGGGTCGGGAAACGCACGCGCGCCGGCGCTCTCGCCGGCCTTGCTTCAGCTATGCAAGATGGACGGCTCGCCAGCGGGAGGCAACGCGGTTAGTGTCGGAACAGTCGCGAGCCAGTGAACACCATCGCGATGTTGCGCTCGTTCGCAGCCTCGATGACCTCGGGATCGCGCACCGAGCCCCCGGGCTGGATGATCGCCGTCACCCCCGCCTCCGCGGCGTGATCGACGCCATCACGGAAGGGGAAGAAGGCATCGGAGCCGAGCACCGAGCCCGCGGGATCGAAGCCGGTCGTGCGCGCCTTGTGCACCGCGAGGAAGCTCGCGTCGACGCGCGACATCTGTCCCGCGCCGATCCCGATCGTCGCGCCATCGCGCGCGAGAACGATCGCATTCGACTTCACACTCGCCACCGCGCGCCACGCGAAGAGGAGATCGTCCCGCTCGGCGTCCGTCGGCGCACGCGTCGTCACGACATTCCAGCTCTGCAGGCTCCGGTCGATCGACGGGCGGTCCTGCACGAGCACGCCGCCGCGAACGCGCTTGAAATCGAGCGCACCGGCGGGCCAGATCGCGCGTCCCTCGAGCACTCGCAAATTCTTCTTTCTTCCCAGGATCTCGATCGCGGCCGCGCTGAAGGACGGCGCGACGAGACACTCCACGAACAGGCTCGAGATCACGTCGGCGAGCTTCTCATCGACGGGCACGTTGAAGGAGATCACGCTGCCGAACGCCGACAGCGGATCGCACGCGAGCGCCTTCTGATACGCCTCGAGCGCGGTGGCCGCCACCGCGAGCCCGCAAGGCGAGGTGTGCTTCACGATCGCGCAGCACGGCGCGCCGTCGCCGAGCGTATCGCTGGCGAGCAGCGCTCCCTCGAGATCGAGCAGGTTGTTGAAGCTGAGCTCCTTGCCGCCGCGCTGCACGAGCGATGCGAGCCCCGCGCCACGCTGCTCGACATAAAACGCCGCGTCCTGCCCGGGATTCTCGCCGTAGCGGAGCGGCTGGGCGCGCTCGAAGGACAGCGGCACGATCTCCGGGAAGCGCTCGCCGCGCTGCTTCGCGAACCACGCCGCGATCGCCGCGTCATACGATGCGGTGTGCGCGTACGTCTTCTCGGCCAGCAGCTGCCGGAGGTCCAGATCGTCGCCGCCGGCGTCCAGCGCCGAGAGCACCTTTTCGTAGTCTGCGGGATCGACTACGACGTAGACCGACGCAAAGTTCTTCGCCGCGGAGCGGAGCATCGAGGGGCCGCCAATGTCGATGTTCTCGATCACTTCCTCCGGGCGCACGTTGGCGCGTGCGGCGGTCTCGCGAAACCGATAGAGATTCACGGCGACGAGATCGATCGGCTTGATGTCGTGCTCGGCGAGCGCATCCATGTGCTCGGGGAGATCGCGCCGTGCAAGCAGCCCGCCGTGCACGGCGGGGTGCAGCGTCTTCACGCGTCCGTCGAGCATCTCCGGAAAACCGGTAATGTCGGCGACGTCCTGCGTGGCAATCCCCGCCTCG
>JBDTXL010000209.1:0-3514 GCA_040006195.1 Gemmatimonadota bacterium
CGGATCGCGTGATCGTGCTCGAGGGCGGTGTCATCGTGGAAGAGGGAAGCCACGAAGAGCTCATTGCGAGCGGCGGTCTCTACGCCCGGCTGCATCGCGCAGCAGGATTGAGTCTAACGGCATAGGGAGCACGACATGGGCGACGGTTCGAACACAGCAATCAAACCGGCGTTCACCAGGATCGATGGTCTCGAGATCCGATACGCAACGAGCCCGAAGATCGGCGCACCTACGGTGTTGCTCACCTGCCCGTGGCCTGAGAGCATTTTTTCGTAGGTTCCGATGTGGAGTGCGCTCGCGGAAAATTTGTCGCTGATCGCCTTCGACCTGCCGGGCTTCGGGCGCTCCGAGGGCCATTATTTCTGGATGGTGCAGGCCGACGAATACGCGCGGATCGCCACCGAATGGATTCGCAACGTGCCCACCTGACAGGAGGCCGCCGGCGCGCTCAGCGCGACCGCACTAGCACTTTCCCCTTGAACGTCCGCACGGTGATGTCCGCGGACGCGGCGCCGAGTGAGAGCCGAAGGTTGTGAACTCCCGCGGCGGCCGGTCGCACCGACGTGAAGCCGTTGTCGATTTCGCCGTCCACGGTCGAGAGCTCGAGCCGGGCCGAGACGTCGCGCGGCAGGAGCAAATCGATCGTCCCGCTGTGAGTCGACAGCTCGAAAAGCGCGTGCGGGGCGATCGCTGATGCGTAGTGGATGTCGCCGGTGACCGATGTGAATCGGCCGTGCATGATCGATGAGGCCGCGATGTCGAGCATGCCGCCGATCGTCGATGCATCGACGTCCTGCGGTGTGCCACGCACGACGAGATGTCCCTTCCCGGTCTTCGCGCGCGCGTATGGCGTCGTCGCTTCGAGATCGATGTCGCCGCTCATCGCCTCGACGTCGAGCGAGCTCGCGGCTCCATCGATGTGATAGCGACCGGAGACCGTATAAAACCAGCCACTCACATCGGTCGCATCGACGATCGCGTCGGCGGTCTTGAGCGAGAGCTGGCTCCGGCGGGGCACGTAGATAAGCAGATGCGACTCGGGCAGCTCTCCGCCATCGCGCTGCTCGATCACGAGCTTGTAGCCCGACGTGTCGCTTCCGCCGAACATCAGCTTTCCGCTGGATGGCACGCGCCCGCGGATCACGAGAGAGTCGCGATCCCAGCCGACTAGGCGAACCGTGCCAGATGGGATGAACATCTTGAGCGGCGAGCCCGCGCGCAGCGCGCGCGCGCGCAGGACGGGGTCGGTCGCGCCTGCATGTTGCGCGTGCGCCCGTGACGGCACGAGCGCGCCAACGACGCACGCGCACAGCAGCGCTAACATTTGCACGCTAACCCGCATTGTTCGCCCGCCTCAGCAGATCGACCTTCTCCCGATACGCGGCCGCGAGCAGGCGCTGCAGCGCAATGTTGTGCGGATCGCGCGCCAGCGCACCCTTCTGCTCGGCGATGCTCCTGTCGATGATCGCGAGATCTCCGCTCAGCGACGCCGACGCGGACGGCCCCATCATGGCCTTCTGCATCTCGAGATCGTTGAGCAGCCGTCGCGATTCGTCCTCATAGATGCGCGTGGAGTCGACCGCGCTCGCAAAGGCGACGTCCTGCGAGGGCAACACCGCTTCGCTCGCGTGCGGCGTCCATCGCTGCATCTGGGTGAACGCCGCAACGAGCAGCGCCGCCGCTACCGCTGTCGACCCAATCGCCAGCCATGGCCGGCGAGCGCTCGCGCCAGACGCGCGGCCCGCGAACGCCTTGGGCGCGACTACCTTCGACTCTTCGATGCGCGACCGAATCGCCGGCCAGAGATCGTCGAGCGCAGGCGCACCGGTATTTGCCTCTCGTGCGCGTGTCATCACGGTCCTCAGGCGAGCGACTTCCGCAGCGCAGCTCTCGCACTCGGACAGATGCCCGTAAACCGCGCGCATCTGCTCCGCGTCGAGCGATCCGTCGGCTGCGCCCTGCAGCCGCTCTTCGGTGAGATGCGCCTGGGTCATGGTTCGAGCAGCCTCGCGAGCGCGCGCCTCGCGCGGAAGAGTTGCGTGCGGGATGTTCCCGCGGCGATCCCGGTCATCGTTGCGATCTCATCGTGCGCATATCCCTCGATGTCGTGCAGCACGAAGACCGTGCGAGCGCCCATCGGAAGCTTCGTCATCGCCGCGGCGATGTCCATTCCTGCATCGGGATCGGCACGCTGCTCCACCGCGTTCAGCGCGATGCCCTCGGGGTCATCGAGCATTCGCATCGCATCGCTCTTCTTCGATCGCCATCGCTCGAGCACGACGTTTACCGCGAGCCGGTGCAGCCACGTCGCGAGCGTGCTCTGCCCGCGAAAGCCCGGCAGCCGTTCCCACGCGCGCACGAATGCATCCTGCACCAGCTCCGTCGCCTCCACGTCGTCACCGCACATCCGCTTGCACAGCGCGAAGACCGCCGGCGCATGCGCCCGATACACTCCTTCGAATGCGTCGACGTCACCCGCCTGTGCCCGGCGCACGAGCGCGTCCATCCGCTCGGCATCGCCGTCGCCATGCCGCACGACGGCGACACCGCTCCTGGGTAGCTTCATCGCTGCTGGCACTCGCGGCCGTCAGTGCGCCGACGCAACCGTGAGTGTCGAGTCGATCTCGCGCGCCGCCACGGGACGCGGAATCGGCCTCCCCTCGGCGAACGTCGCGGGAATGTTCACGCCCGACACCCGGCCCAGGGCATCGAGCGTCACGAGCGCAGTGGTCTCGTGGAGCGACACGCGCAGCAGCCAGCTGCCTTCATTCGCCCACTGCTTTCGGAGCGCAAAGACGCCCGGTCGCGACGTCGCATCGAAGCTGAGCGGAATCGAGCGACGCACGCCGTTCACGATTCCCTCGGCCGAGCCGCTCACGTCGGAGATCGTGGGAGTTCCGTCACGCGTGGCGGCGTGGACGAGCAACACCGAGCCGTCGAGCGACCGGTCGTACGGATTCACGGGCGACTCGAACGAAAGCCAGGGCGGCCATTTCACATGAGCGGGTGCGGCGGCGGTCATCATGAAGAGTGCGGCGGCGAGCGATGCGAAGCGAGTGGGACGAAGCATGGATTCCTCCGATTTGACGGGTGACGCGTGTTCCCTCACCCGATTGGATGCTTGCTTCGCTCGATTTGCTTACATCCGATTTCGGTCGCCTGCTGCGTGACCCACCTACACCACGATCAAGTCGTGCTGGTAGTCCTCGGGTGTGATGATGACCTCGCCGGGCGCGATGAACGCGTTCACCTCGGCGCGCACGCCGATCTCGCCCGTCAGATACGCACCCGGCTCGATCGAGAATCCAAGCCCCGGAATCAGCTCGCGCACTTCGCGCGACTCGAAGTTGTCGATGTGCGGCCCTGCGCCGTGCAGCTGCCGCGAGTCGATCGAGTGACCCGTGCGATGCGTGAACTCCTTCCCAAAGCCTCGCGCCGTGAGGACCGCGCGCGCTGCGTCGTCCACCTCGGCGCCGCGCACCACCTCGCCTTGCGGAATTCTCTCGCGCAGGAG
>JBDTXL010000210.1:0-3673 GCA_040006195.1 Gemmatimonadota bacterium
TGTGGACATCGCGATCCCGCATGGCATACAGCAAGGTAGTCAGCACACGAGCGCCACTCGCGCCGATCGGATGTCCGAGCGCGATTGCCCCGCCGTTCACGTTCACACGATTCCAGTCCCAGCCGAGCGCCGCACCGTCGGCGAGCGCCTGCGAGGCGAACGCCTCGTTCGCCTCGATGAGATCGTAGTCACCGATCTTGGTGTTCGACTGCTTCATGAGATTCTGTACGGCAATGATCGGCGCGAAAAACAGATCGCGCGGCTCGCCGCCGCCCGTCGCATAGCCGGTGATCTTCGCGAGCACCTTGAGGCCGTGCGCATTCGCGAAACCCTTGCTCGTCACGACCAGCGCCGCGCCACCATCGTTGAGCCCCGGCGCGTTCCCCGCTGTCACCGTCAGCTCGCTCGGCGACATGTCCTTCGGAGCGTCGTTCGGAAACGCGGGTCGCAGCTTCGCGAGCTGCTCGAGCGACGTGTCGCGGCGGGGCGACTCGTCGGCGGCGATGATGGTAGGGCCCTTCTTGCCGGGAATCTCGACGGGCGCGATCTCCTCGCTGAACTTCCCCGCGTCCTGCGCCGCGATCGCCTTCTGATGCGACGCGAGCGCGAACTCATCCTGCATCTGCCGCGTGATGCCGGCCTTCTTCGCGGTGTACTCGGCGTGGCCACCCATGTGCACGTCGCAGAAGGAGCACCAGAGCCCATCGCGGATGAGCCCATCGACGAGCGTCTGGTCGCCGAACTTCACGCCGCTGCGAAGGCCGTACGCATAGAATGGCGCGTTCGACATCGACTCCATCCCGCCCGCGACGACCGCGCTCACGTCTCCCGCGCGAATGCTCTGCGCCGCGAGCATCACCGCCTTGAGTCCCGAGCCGCACACCATATTGATCGTGACCGCCGGCACCGTTCCCGGAATTCCTGCCGCGATCGCAGCCTGGCGCGCGGGCGCCTGCCCCACCCCGCCTTGAATCACGTTGCCGAGGATCACATCGTCGAGCGATCCGACATCGATCCCGGCGCGCGCGATCGCTGCGCGAATCGCGATGGCGCCGAGCTCCGGTGCGCGAAGGGGCGCGAGCCCGCCGAGAAAGCGGCCGACGGGCGTGCGGGCAGCCGAGACGATTACCGGGGTGCGATCCGAGCCTTCCATTCAGACTTCCGCGAGCGGGTGAGACGTGCCGGCGAACGCCGGCCGCCCCGAAAGCTATAGCCCGTTCTCCGGCGGTTGTAGTGCGCCGGCCGGATGCAGCGCACGAGTCGCGATCTCGGCCCTGAGGCGCTCGATCAGCGCATCGACCGCGATGATCTCCTGCTTCTTCTCCGAGCCGCGGAAGCGCAGCGCAACCATCCCCGCGTCCGCCTCGCGCTTCCCGATGATCGCCATGTACGGCACCTTCATCTTCGACGCGGTTTTAATGCGCTCGCGATAGTCCTCGCGATTCTCGGCGTCGTATCCCGCACGGATCCCCGCCGCCTCGAGCTTGTGCGCGAGCTCGGACGCCGCGACGGCGACGTCTGGGATGATCGGAATGACGGAGATTTGCTCGGGCGCGAGCCAGAGCGGGAAGTTGCCCGCATAATGCTCGATCAGCCCGCCGACGAAACGCTCCATCGAGCCGACGAGCACGCGGTGCAGCATCACCGGACGATGCGCCGCGTTGTCGGCGCCGATGAACTCGAGCTCGAAGCGCTCAGGCAGATTGAAGTCGAGCTGCACCGTCGGGCCCTGCCACTTGCGGCCGATCGCATCGATGAGCTTGAAGTCGAGCTTCGGCCCGTAGAAGGCACCGCCGCCCTCGTCGATCGTGAATGCCTGCCCGCGCGCGTTCAACACGTCCTTGAGCGTGTCGATCGCGCGATCCCACGTCTCGATCGTTCCGAGGCCGTTCTCGGGGCGCGTCGCGAGCTCGATCGTATAGGGGTACCCGAATACGGCGAGCATCTCGTGCACGAGATCGAGCAGCCGCTCGATCTCCACCGGCACCTGGTCCGGCGTGCAGAAGACGTGCGCATCATCCTGGGTGAAGCCGCGCACACGGAGCATTCCGTGCAGCACGCCACTGCGCTCGTAGCGATAGACCGTTCCGAACTCGGCGTAGCGTATCGGCAGGTCGCGATACGAGCGCTGGCGCGACTGGTAGATGACGATGTGCCCGGGACAGTTCATCGGCTTCGGACGATAGAACTGTCCCTCGACCTCGATCGGGCCGAACATGTTCTCCTTGAACGTCTGGAGATGTCCCGAGATCTCGAAGAGCTTCTCGTTCACGATGTGCGGCGAGTAGACGATGTCGTAGCCGTGGCGCATGATCAGCTCGCGCTCGAAGTCCTCGATCTCGCGCCGGATGACGCCGCCGTTCGGATGCCAGAGAATCAGTCCGGCGCCGACGCGCTGATCGGTCGAGAAAAGATCGAGCTCGCGGCCGAGCGTGCGATGATCGCGGCGCTTGGCCTCTTCGATGCGATGCAGGTAAGCGGCGAGATCTTCCTTGTTCCACCATGCGGTGCCGTAAATGCGCTGCAGCATTTGGCGATGCTCATCGCCACGCCAGTACGCGCCCGCGGTGTGCATCAGCTTGAAGTGCTTGATGCGGGACGTGTCGGGCACGTGCGGTCCGCGACAAAGATCGATGAACGGGCCGTCGGTGTACATGGAAATGACTTCATCGTCGCTCAGCTCGGAGAGTCGCTCGAGCTTGAGCGGATCGTCGACGAACTTCGCCTGCGCGCCCTTCCGATCGACCTCCTCACGAACGAACGGAAACTTCTCGTTCGCGGCGCGGCGCATCTCGTCTTCGAGCTTCGTCAGATCTTCCGGCGTGAACGGCTCGGCGACTTCGAAGTCATAATAGAAGCCATCCTCGATCGAGGGTCCAAAGCCGATGGCTGCCTTCGGATGCAGCCGTCGCACGGCCGTCGCGAGCAGATGCGCCGCGGAGTGGCGGAGTATATCGAGCGATCGCTCATCCTTTTCGGTGAGAACCTTGAAGGGTCCGCTCGCGCGCAGTGGCGTCACGAGATCCTGCACCGCGCCATTGAGCTCGACCGCGACTGCTGCACGCAGCAGCCCTGCACCTATGGATGCGACGACATCGCGGGGCAGTGTGCCGTACGCGACCGTGCGAGTGGATCCGTCGGGAAGTGTGAGCGTCAGCTCGTCGGAAGGTCGATCGATCATGTGTCTTGAATGGGCTCTTCGGAGGTGGCGCGAGGCGGTTAAACTATGGTGGTGCATGGCCTTCTTCTTGCACCCCGCACACGCCTCGGCTACCGCCAAGTTATCCTTACAATCGTACCTCCGCCACAGGGTTGGCTATGAAGCGGATTCGCTTTCAGGACGACGAACCTTCCGTTGGTAGCGTAGCTGCCGGCGTTACGCTCGGCGCACTCGCCGGATTCGTCGTCGGCATCGTCGTCGCACAGAAGGTGGGCGGGATCGCGGGCCTCTCGTTGCGCATCCGCGAGAAGATCGAGACGCTTACGCATCGGGGCGACGGCGCGGAGACGCATGCCGACGGAGACTACGACTCCGACGAGGATGACTACGAGGACGACCAGGAGAGCGACGAGGATTTCGACTCGGATGGCGAGGGAGATTCCGCGCTCGAAGAAGGTGTGCTGCGCGCATTTCGGCGCGATGCAGTGCTGAGCGAGCGCGCGATCGACATCG
>JBDTXL010000211.1:0-3201 GCA_040006195.1 Gemmatimonadota bacterium
CGTGCCCGGGCTCGCGATGGCGGTGATCAATCGCGGCGAGATCGTGTACATGGCGGGCTTTGGCTATCGCGATGTCGCGCGTGGCCTGCCACTCACGGAAACGTCGGTGATGTACGCCGCCTCGTTGACGAAGGCGATGTTCGCGCATCTGGTGATGCAGCTCGTCGACGATGGCGCGATCGACCTCGACACTCCGATCGGCAAGCTGCTGCCGAAGCCGCTGCCGTCGTACGAGAAGTACGCCGACCTCGCGGGCGATACGCGATGGGAGCGAATCACTCCGCGGATGCTGTTGAGCCACACGAGCGGCCTGCCGAACTGGCGCTTCTTCGAGCCCGCAACAAAGCTCCGCATCAGGTCGGACCCCGGCACACACTTCGGCTATTCGGGCGAGGGAATCAACCTCCTGCAGCTCGTCATCGAAGAGCACACGGGAAAAACGGTGGGGGACATGATGCAGGCGCGCGTCTTCGACCGCTTCGGGATGACGCACACGTCGATGGTCTGGAAGCCGTCGTTCTCGTCAGAGATGGCATTCGGCTACGACACCGCGGGAAAGCTCGTCGGCCACAATCAGCGAAGCTCGGCCCGAGCCGCCGGTTCCGCCGACACCGACATCGCCGACATGGCGCGATTCGTTCGCGGCGTGCTGCGCGGCGACGGGTTGAGCGCCGCGAGTCAACGCATGATGTGGTCACCACAGATCCGCATTCGGACACCACACGAATTCCCGACGCCGGTATTCGATAGCACGAGCCGCGACGACGCGATCGATCTCTCGTACGCGCTTGGCTGGGGAACCTTCAAGTCGCCGTACGGCACCGCGTTCTTCAAGGAGGGGCACGACGACGACAGCTGGCGGAACTACATGGTGGCGTTCGAGGAGCCGAAGTCGGCAATCATCTTTCTCAGCACGAGCGCGAACGCCGAGCCGATGTTCCCCCGGCTGCTGGCCGACGTACTTGGCGACAGCTATTCGCCGGCCGAGTGGATGGGCTACGCGCCATAGCTCGGGCGCGGGCTCGACCCTCCGCTTTGGTCCGTCTCCATCCGTTCAATTGTTTTTCACAAATTGTTCACACTCGTGTTCCGGGAGCCATCTACGCTCACCTTCTCGCTGAAGCGCACCTTCGCCACCGCGAGCGCGACGTTGAGCGCCACCATGCCACCGTTAGTGAGGATGACCGGCCAGTCGCGATTGAGCGCCCCGTACACGATCCAGAGCGAGCTCGCGGCAATGAGGATCGCGAACATGCTCATCGACGGATCTAAGGAGGGGGATGTTGCTCTTGAGACGGATGCGCCGCCCGACCTCGACGAGATGGTCGCGCCTCACGCGCCGATATTCGGGATCGTGCCGAAGCAGGTACGTGAGCTCGGCACCTTCCTGCGCGAGATTGAGACGCGATAACCCCGCGACTTTCTCCTTGAAGTTCGGAACGCCGAGGATCTCGCTGAGGAGATGTCCGGAGTCGTTGAAGCTCAGCGTCTGATCGAAATCGCTAACGAGCAGATAATGCTTTCGCATACATTCAGTCCTCCAAAAAAAGACCCCCGCGGTTCGGACGCCGGGGCGAGCCATGCACAGACCGCATGTCGTTCAGCCCACTCGCCTCCGCGTACGATTGTTCGAGCACCGACCGTTGAAGCGGCCGGGGTTCGGCTTCGAATTGGAGAAGTGCCTGGCTACGAGCATGGGAGCCTGTTGGCAGAGAATACGTATCACCTCGCCATCCGCACAGGTCGAATCCTCATCCATCGGGCTCGATAGAAATCGCTGAATATGAATTTCACCGACCGCTCTGTGGCGTCGTCCCCATTACGCGGCTGGCGCATTGGCCCGGCGCCCCTATGTTCATGGTGACCCGCCATACGGCAGTCCGACCATCGAGAGAGGCAAGCCATGTCTCACGGCGACATCGCGCGACGACAGTTCCTTCGCACATCCGCAAGCGCGATCAGCGCCGTGTGGCTCACCGCCGCGCTCGGAGAGATGGCTGCGGTCTCCGCGCTCTCGTGCGCGCCGGAGCGGGGGGCTGCGAAGTGGAAGTCGTTCAGCGATGCCGACGCCGCCGATGTCGAGGCCATCGCATCTCTCATCATCCCGAGCGATGGGACACCGGGCGCCCGGGAAGCGCACGTCATCGACTTCATCGATCGTGCCCTCGACTCGTTCGCGAAGGAACAGGCGCCGCTCTTCGCATCGGGGCTCGCGGATCTGCGGAAGCGCGCGGGAGCCACTTCCTTCGCATCGCTCGACGCGTCGAGGCAGACCGCCCTCCTTCACGAGCTCGAGCAATCCAAGTCCGACTTCTTCACCGCCATGCTCGCCGCCACCGCCGCCGGGATGTTCGCCAATCCCGAGTACGGCGGGAATCGCGACAAGATCGGCTGGACGATGATCGGCTTCGAGGATCGCTTCTACTGGCAGCCGCCGTTCGGCTACTACGATCGCGACGAGGCAAACCATGCGTAAGGCCGCCGACGACACGCCTCCCGGCGCACTCTACAAGCCGAACGACGAAGTCGACTTCGTGATCATCGGCGCGGGCGCCGCCGGTGGCGTGATGGCCCGTGAGCTCTCGCAGAGCGGCTTTCGCGTCGTGCTCCTCGAGCAGGGGCCGTATCTGCGCGCCTCGGACTTCAGGCACGACGAGCTCGCGATCAACGCTCTCAGTGCGCTCACCAACGACTGGCACACGCAGCCGAACACCTTCCGCACATCCGAGAAGGATGTCGCGAAGCCGAAGGGCGTCGTGAAGTACGGACGCGTCGTCGGCGGCGGCTCCGTGCACTTCACGGCGAACTATTGGCGGTTTCACGAGATCGACTTCAAGGAGCACAGCGCGAAAGGATCGGTCGACGGCGCGAACTTCGCCGACTGGCCCATCTCCTACGCCGATCTCGAGCCGTACTACACGAAGGTCGAGTGGGAAGTCGGCGTTTCGGGGCTCGCCGGCGCAAATCCCTTCGATTCGCCGCGCACCAAGGGATATCCGCTTCCGCCGCTCCCTATCAAGCCCGCAGGGGTGCTTCTGGAGCGCGCGGCGAAGAAGATGGGGTGGCACGCATTTCCCTCTCCGATGGCTATCATCTCGAAGCCGTATCGCGGACGCTCCGCGTGCGTGAACTGCGGTTTCTGCGAAACGTACGGCTGTGAGATGAACGCGAAGTCGAGCACGCTCGCGTCGATGATACCAG
>JBDTXL010000212.1:0-1717 GCA_040006195.1 Gemmatimonadota bacterium
GGAATGCCGTGCAGCGGGCCGCGGACCTTGCCGCTCTTGCGCTCCGCGTCGAGAGCATCGGCGATCGCGAGCGCGTCCGGGTTGAGCTCGAGCACCGCCCGGAGATCGTGGTCCATCGCACCGATTCTCGCCCGATACGCCTCCACGATCGCACGCGATGACGTAGCGCCGCTAGCCATCTCCGTCTGCAGCTGCGAGATACTCTTTTCTTCCACTGCATCGTCGCTGCGTCGATCGCGCGGCTGCGTCGCGGTCGCTTGCGCGCGGAGCACCAGCTGCGGAGACGCACCGCCGCCGAGGAGCGCGGCCGTCGCGATCGACGAGGCCACAAAGCCGCGTCGTGACATTCCCTGCGATTCGTCGTTCGACATGGAGTCTTGAGTTCGGGACAGGTCACGCCTCGATGCCGGAAGGCGTCTGAATGGGCTGACCATGCGAGCATGGGTCCGGAAATCCGGGCAACTCACCAATCCGCCCGCTGGAGTCACTACTGCATTTACCTGTTGAACCTGCCGGAGCCAAGTCCGCAAATCTGAGTGCGCGCCGCCGGCTCCGGTTCTTCCCAGTCGGTCCTTCCTTCAGTTCGAGATGCCGAGAGCCCCGCGATCCTCTTTCGAAAGCTCGATTCCCGCCGCCGCTACGTTCTCCTCGAGATGCTTCACCTTCGACGTTCCCGGAATGGGAAGCATCGCCGGCGAATGCGCGAGCAGCGACGCGATCGCGATCTGCCCTGTCGTCGCGCCGTGCCGCCTCGCGACGTTCTCGAGCGTGGTGGTCGCATCGCTGTTCGACTTGCCGAGCGGCGCCCATGGAATGAACGGGATGCCGAGCTTCTCGCACTCCGTGAGCACCGCCTCGGAGGCGCGATCGCCGAGATTGTAGCGATTCTGCACGGAGACGACCTTCACCATCTTGAGCGTCGCCTTGAGCTGCGCGACGCTGAAGTTGCTCACTCCGATGTGCCTGATCTTCCCCTCGCTCTGCATCATTGCGAGCTCACCGATCGAAGCGGAGAGCGGCGTGGTCGGATCGGCCGCGTTGTGCAGCTGGTAGACGTCGATGCGCTCGAGCTTGAGCCGTTTGAGGCTCCCCTCGAGCGCCGCGCGGAGATGCTCCGGCTTTCCGTTGGGCTTCCACTGATTGGGCCCTGTCCGGACGTAGCCGCCTTTGGTCGCGATCACGAGCCCCGCCTTATACGGCGCGAGCGTCTCCCCAATCTGCCGTTCCGATACCTCCGGGCCGTACGAGTCCGCCGTGTCGATCAGGTTGACGTCCAGCTCGAGCAGCCGCCGGAGCACTCGCTTCGTTTCGGATGGATCCTTCGGCTCGCCCCAGATGCCGTCGCCGGTGATGCGCATCGCGCCGAACCCCAGTCGATTCACAGTCAGGTCGCCGAGGGTGACGGTGCCGGCGTTGGCTGCGCTCAGGGGTTCCCGGGCTGTGCTCATTCCTCAAGTCTCCGAAGTAGTCCGACAGATGCTCTGCGAGTGCAAGACGGTTGCCTCCGATCGGGTTCCCGCCAAAATGACGGTCGACCGAAAGGCGAAACCAATCGTCCTCCATATGTGTATAGAGATATGAACACAAACCGAGGAGAATTGCATGCCGCGTTTTGAGTTTTCCATCGGCAGCTCCGACGTACGGCGAAAGGGTGCCGTCGAGAGCGACTCGTTCAAGGACGCCCTTGATACGATCGCGGTGCAGGCCGATGCCGAGA
>JBDTXL010000213.1:0-8342 GCA_040006195.1 Gemmatimonadota bacterium
GCGACGCGATCGCTACTATTCCTGTCGGCGGCTGCGTCGTAGAGTCGTTTGGGCGCCGTTTCAGGGGATCGGACGGACCCTTCGCTGGGCCTGATATTGCATCCCCCGCCACTGTGCAAGCCTCGTCCGGATCATATCCTGTTGACTGGACCCGAAGCTCCACGCACATATTGGCCGCCCGACTTCCTACTCAGCAAAATCGTCGATGACTGCTCCGCAATTTCCGTCGAATCTTCCCGTCGAGCCCAATCGCGACCCCACTTCGGTCGCGTACGGCCAGAACTACCAGCCGACCTGGGCGCAGCAATCGCCCACGGAGGAGCCGGGTATTTCGTGGTCGCGCTACTTCTCGGCGCTCAAGCGCTACAAGTGGCTGATCCTGCTCGTCGTGCTCGCTGGCACCGGCATCGGCTTCGGGGTCACGCAGTTCATGACGCCGGCATACCAGACGCAGGGAACGGTCTGGATCTCGGACGACGGGAAGGGCGGCGGTGCGCAGGGGCCGATCCAGGGGCAGCCGCTCGTCACACCCGGCGCGTGGGCGGATCTGATCAAGAGCTCGTCGATCATGGACAATGTCGTCCGGAAGTACTCGCTCTACATCTGGCCCAGTCTCGCACGCGATTCGGCTGTTTTCCAGGGCTTCCAGCCACGCCCGGGTCTTCGCGCCGGCTCGTACACGCTCCGCACCGACGCCGCCAACACGCACTACACGCTCATCACGACAAAGGACAAGAAGGTCGTCGAGAGCGGAATCGCGGGCGACTCCGTGGGACGCGCGCTCGGCTTCGCATGGAAGCCGTCGGCTCTGCTCCTCGGACCGAACCGCGCTGTCGCCTTCACCGTCGTGAATCCGCGCGACGTGTCGACGGGACTCATCTCCCGCGTCGAAGTGGCACTGCCGCAAAACAGTCAGTTCATCAAGCTCACGCTCGCCGGTGCGAGCGCCCAGCGCACCGCGATGATCCTCAACGGCATCATGCGCGAGTTCGTGTATACCGCGGGTGAGCTCAAGCGCCGCAATCTCACCGAAGAATCAAAGGCCCTCGCCGACCAGCTCGACACGGCTTCGCGCGCGCTTCGCTCTTCGGAGACCTCGCTCGAGTCCTTCCGCAAGAACACGATCACCCTTCCGTCCGAGGCGCTCATCGCTGCTCCCGCAACCGGCATGGCGTCGCCCGGCGGCGGCGACCCGATGATCGGCAACTACTTCGGGCAGAAGGCTCAGTACCTCACGGTGCAGCACGACATCGCGATGT
Organism: Gemmatimonadota bacterium; assembly: GCA_040006195.1. GTDB lineage: Bacteria > Gemmatimonadota > Gemmatimonadetes > Gemmatimonadales > Gemmatimonadaceae > FEN-1250. The sequence continues at coordinate 1,260 of JBDTXL010000213.1, forward strand.
TGCAGATCCTCGCGCGCGATCCGAATACGATCACTGCGGACGCGTTCATCGGCATCCCGTCGGCGCAGGCATCGTCCGCGCTGCAGACAACGCTCGCTGATCTGAGCAAGCGCGAGGCAGCGCTCCGCGCCGCGCGCGAGAGCTACACCGACGAGCACCGCATCGTCCAGGACCTCCGCCTCTCCGTGCAGACCATGCGCACGCAGACGCTGCCCCAGGTGCTAAACACGCTGATCGCCGATCTCCAGGCACGCGGCACTGATCTCAGTCGCCAGATGGCCAGCGCGTCGACCGAGCTGCAGAACATTCCGTCGCGCACGATCGAGCAGATGCGCCTCCAGCGCGATGTCGTGTCGCGCTCGTCGCTCTACTCGATGCTCCAGCAGCGCTACGCCGAGACCAAGCTCGCCGAAGCGGGCGCGATACCGGATGTCAGCATTCTCGACACGGCCGTCGCGCCGCTCGCACCGACGAAGAACACCGCGCCGACGATTCTCCTGCTCGCGCTCGTGGTGAGCTTCGGCGCATCAGTCGGTCTCGCGCTGCTGCTCGATCACACCGATCCGCGCCTTCGCTATTCCGAGCAGGTCACCCGCGAGCTCGGTCTGTCGATCCTCGGCGCCGTGCCCACGATCAAGCGCTCGCGCGCCGGCGATCCCGATCCCGAGGAAGCCGCGCAGGTGATCGAGTCGTTCCGCACGATCCGCATGGCGATCACGAACCAGTACGACGCCAGCGGCTCGGCCATGCTCACGGTTTCGAGCCCCGGCGCAGGCGATGGCAAGTCGCTCGTCTGCTCGAATCTCGCGCTGTCGTTCGCCGAGGCGGGCTATCGCACGGTGCTCGTCGATGGCGACACGCGCCGCGGACAGCTGCACGCGATGTTCGGCGCCAATCGCCGTCCAGGGCTGCTCGATCTACTCGGCGGCGACGCGCCGTTCGAGGCGATCCTCCGCAGCACGACGCACGATCGGCTTACGCTCATCCCGTGCGGCACACGCCGCCATCGCGGACCGGAGCTGCTGCACTCGCAGGCGATGTCGCAGTTCATTGCCGAGCTCCGTCGGCGCTATGACGTGGTGGTCGTCGACAGCCCGCCGCTCGGCGCCGGCGTCGATCCGTTCGTGCTCGCCGCGGCGACCCAGAACATGCTGATCGTGCTGCGCACGGGCGCGACGGATCGGAAGATGGCCGAGAGCAAGCTGAAGCTGCTCGATCGGCTGCCGGTGCGCATGCTGGGTGCGGTGCTCAACGACATCCGCGCACAGGGCGAGTACAAGTACTACTCGTATCTGTACGGGTACACCACGAGCGAGGATGACGATCTACCGCGTAGCTCGCCGCAGGTCGGCGAGCTTACAGGGCGAACCTGAGCGGCGAGCTGTCGTAGCTGCGCAGTTCGTTGCCGCGCTCGGCGTTGCGCGCGTCGCGCAGCGCGGAGTTCGCGCGAAGCAGCATCTCCACCGCATCCACGGCCGATCGCGCGCCATCCGCAATCGAGCAGTAGCCGGCGCGCAGCTCCACGCGCTGCGCGATGCCGTCGGGCTGCGTCAGCATGTCGGAGAGCTGCGACTCGAGCCGCTCCATCATGCGAATCGCGCCAGGCTCTTCGGTGGCAGGCGCGATGATCGCGAACTCGGTGGGTCCGAGGCGGCCGATCGCATCCGACGCGCGTCCGGTGCGGCGCACGATGGCGCCGAGCCGCTCGACCATGATTTCCGTTATCGCCGGCGAGGTTATCTCGCTGTCCGTAGTGGCGACGGGAGTGAACGCGACGCAGGAGATCGGCGCGTGGAGGCGTTGCGCATCGGCAGACATCTCGCGCGCTCGGCGAACCATTCCCTGCATGTTGTACAGGCCCGTTGCCTGGTCGAGCAGACTCTCATCGCGCAAACGATCGACGGCGCGCTTGCCGCGCATGTACGCATCGAGTTTGAGCAGCAGGACTTCGGCGTCGAGGGGCTGGCTGACGATCTCCCAGGCGCCGGCCTTGAATGCCTCGAGCCGCTCGTGCCGCTCAGGGGTGCCGGAGCTGGTGAAGATGATCGGCGTCTCCTCGGGGAAGTGCGGATCGTCGCGAAGCGCGCAGCAGACGTCGACGCCACGCATATCGGGGAGCCGCACGTCGACCATGATCAGATCGGGCTGCGCGCTCCGCACGAGTCCGAGCAGCTGGCGACCGGTGTATGCTCGCAAAACGGCAAAGCCGTGCGGTCCCAGGATGGTCTCGAGGGAACGCGCGGCCCATTCGTGCTCGTTAGCGAGCAGAATGAGAGGAGGTCGTGGGGTGAGACCGTCTTCCGTCATGCACTTCCGATGGCTGGGAGCTCTGCGCTGCAGCGAGCCGTACGCGCGCTACGGTGCGGTCGCACGCTCTGCACGTACTATGCGCTCGAGGCGAAACACGGATAAGTCATTGTGCGGAAGGAGTTTCCGACGGAAGCAGCAATGAATGGAAACGCTTTCATGGGGCACGGGTGCCACATCTACGATGTAACGGTGACACGCGGCCGATGCGATGTGTATCACGATTCTAAGAAATGACTCGTCACAGAATTGTGCAAGCTCATGTGGTTCATTTCTTTCCATGCGGTAACCGATGCGAAAGCGCATTGTGTACGAGGCGGTCGCTATTGTGGAGCTCTCGCCACAACTGGCACCCTCCGTGCTCTGTAGGGCTCAGTTGGGGTCGCTACTCAAGTCACCAAGCGGTAAAGATTTATCGTCAAATGGCATTCTTCTCACCTCTAGCACGTCTGGTGCAATGACCATCGCGTACATGAGCACTTCATTTCGGTACAGCCTCGACCGGCTGCAACGCTCGACCCGCGGAGTAGTCGGCGGTTTGGCCCTCATTGCAGGCATTAGCGCCTGCCATCATTCGGCCCCGCCCTCCTCCAGGTTGTTGCCGCCGAGCGAGAGTCAACACGCCGAGGCGACAAGGGTGCAGTTGCAGGCGCTGGCTGTGACGACGGATCAGGAGGCCGCGGCGCAGACCGATGCGGGGCTTCGCGCTCAGAAGCAGATGCAGGCGGCGACGATTCGTGCACGACTGCGCGACGGTGATTTCGATGTAGGCGACCGTGTTTTTTTATCGATTCGCACTGATTCGATGGTGAGTGACACGGTAGTCGTCCGCGCGGGGAGAGTGATCAAGCTGCCCAATCTTCCGGACATCTCGTTGCAGGGAGTGCTTCGCTCGGAGCTTCAGGAGTATCTGACGACGCAGCTGACGCGATACATCAAGCGGCCGGATGTGCAGACGACGTCGCTGGTGCGTGTGGCCGTGATGGGTGCGGTGAGCAAGCCGGGGTTCTATCAGCTCCCGGCGGACATTGCGCTGGCGGACGCGATCATGATGGCAGGCGGACCGACGCAGAATGCCGATGTCGACCGGACGCAGGTGAAGCGCGGCAGTGATGTCGTCTACTCGTCGACACTGCTCGGCCAGGAAGTTGCGAAAGGAGCAACGCTCGATCAACTCAACATCAGACCGGGCGATCAGATAGTCATCGGTGAGCGCCATCACACCAATTTCGCTTTGATCGCGTCGATTGTCGGAATTACCGCAGGGCTGATCAGCACCATCGTGGTACTGAGGCGCCATTGAGCAACGGACGTAGCGAAGGAGCAGCGAAAGTGTGGAGTATTCCGCAGGTCAGCGAGCAACCGATGGTTGAGCGCGCACCAACTCGACGTCGGAGTGGGAGCGCGCGCATCGTCACGCCCTCTGCCGATTCGCCAGCGGGAATCGACGCGCCACGTCGCGTCGAGCGGCGCACGCCGCAGACTGCGCCCACATGCGTGGTGCGTGATCGCTCCGAGATCGCGAACCGCTGCGTGAACGTGACGCTCGCGTCCGTTTCGCTCGTGGCTCTGTCACCGGTGATCGCGCTCGTCGCGGTGGCAGTGAAGTTGACGTCGCACGGTCCTATCGTGTACTCGCAGACGCGCGTCGGGCTCGATCGCCGCCGCCAAGCGATCGATGCGCTGTACAGCAATCGCAAGCAGGATCAGGGTGGGATGATCTTCACGATCTACAAGTTCCGCACGATGCGCGCGGACGCGGAGCGAAACTCCGGGGCCGTCTGGGCCACGCGCAACGATCCGCGCGTGACGAAGCTCGGCCGCATTCTCCGTCGCACGCGTCTGGATGAGCTGCCGCAGCTATGGAACGTGATCCGCGGCGACATGAACATCGTTGGTCCACGCCCCGAGCGCCCGAGCATCTTCGTGCGCCTGCGCGAGGATCTCCCCGACTACCGGCTCCGCCAGCGCACGCGTCCCGGCATCACGGGCTGGGCGCAGATCAACCATGCGTACGATACGTCGATCGACGACGTGCGCACGAAGATCCGCTACGACCTCGAGTATCTCGAGCGCCAGTGCCTGGCCGAGGATCTCAAGATCATGGCGAAGACGGTGCCGGTGATGTTGTTCCGGCGCAGCGGCTGGTAGCTCGCAGTCACGGATCGAACGGGTCGTCCTCTCCATCGGAGTCGCGTGAGGCGCCCCCCACCCCCGCAGCCTTTTCGACGCGCAACACCTGCCGCTGTGTCGAGCCCCCTGCTGTCATCGTGATCACGTAGTCGCCGCTCTCGACGACTGTACCGCCGCGCCGCGCGCCACCGAATCCACCGCCGGGCATCGCTTTACTCGCGCGCACGGCTCCGAGCACCTGACTGAGCACTTCCTGACTCACGGCGGGCTCCCCCTCGCCTTCCACGCCGCCCTCGGCGTTCGTCGCAGCACCCGCGACCTTCGTGGTGTCCGCCTCTTCGCGGCCGCCGCCGTGGCGCGGCAGCGGACTCTCACCCGGACGCTCCGCAAATCGTCCACCGCCGCCGCCCCCGCCGGATGCGCGATCGAAGAGATCGCTGACGGTGCCGTTCTCGAGATGCTCGCGCACGTTCTCGAGCACCGGCTTGGGAGCGACGCCGGCCGTCGCGAGCGAGTCGAAAACGTGGTCGACCTTTCGCACCGTGATCAGGCTGTCGCGTCGTCCCGCTGGAGAGAGCGGCGTCGGCGCGGGCGTCTTTCCCGTGAGATCCCAGGTGACGTGATGAATTCCGGCGCCCCCACGCCCCGTCAACGACTTGAGCGTGTCGCCCTTCACGTTCGTGATCACGATCTTCACCGTGTCCTTCGGTGACCCGCTCGTGAGACGGTAGATCACGTCGGCGCCGAACGGCGCGCTGCGCCCGCGGAACGTGCTCTGTCCGGCGGTGACTTCTGCGCCCGGGGGTTCGCCGAACGCGTACGCTGTTTTCGGCGCGAAGAGATATGCGCCGCTCTTCGCGAACACGCTGTCCTTCAGCTGCTCGAGAGCGGCCACATCCGCGATCCAGATCCCGCGGCCGTGCGTCGCCGCGATGATCTCGTGGTCGCGCGGATGGACCTTCAGATCATGCACGGGCACGGTGGGCAGCCCGCTCATGAACTTCTGCCAGCTCTGTCCGCGGTCCCGCGAGATGTACGCGCCCACGTCCGTGCCGACGTACAGCAGGTCGCGGTTCACCGGATCCTCGCGAACCACATGCAGGAAGTCGGGACCGCCTTTCGGCAGATCATTCACGATCGACTTGAACGTCTTTCCGAAGTCGCTGGTGACGAAGAGATAAGGCGCGAAATCGTCGACGCGATGGTCATCGAAGGCGACGTAGAATGTCGCGCTGTCGAAGTGCGACGGCTCGATGCGGACCACGTACGTCTTCGGTGGCACGCCAGGGAAGCGTCCGCTGAGATTGTCCCACGTCGCGCCGTTGTTGTGCGTGAGCCAGACGTTGCCGTCGTCGGTGCCGGCCATCAGCAGCCCTGGACGCACGTACGATTCGGCGAGCGTCGTGATCGCGCCGTACGTCTCCGCGCCGGTGGCGTCGTTCGTGATGCCGCCCGTCGAGTCCATACTCCACCGCACCTTCGCCATATCGCGTGTCGAGAGGTCGGGCGAGATCGGGAGGAAGTCATCGCCGCGATTCGTCGACATGAGCACGCGGTTTCCAGCTGCGTAAATCGTCGAAGGCGCGTGTGGCGAGATGATGAACGGCGTGTTCCAGTTGAAGCGCAGATCGAGATCGGTCGAGTCCTTCTCCTGCAATGCGCGCAGCTCGGCGAGACGTTTCTTCTGCGACGACGGCACCGGCTTCGCGGTGTCGCCGCGTGCGACGAGAATCGAGTCCTCCACCTGCAGATAGCGCGGACGCCACGAAGGCTTCACGAGTGGCTTGCCGACGCCCGTGCCGTAGTCGAGGCGACGGATGTTGCCCCCCTGCGACTCGGCGTAGATGATGTCGGGATTCGTCGGGTCCTGCGCCGTGTAGAATCCATCGCCGCCGCCGACGGTGAACCAGTCGGCGTTCGTGATCGCGCCGCGCTTGCGGCTCGGACCGCACCAGCTTCCGTTATCCTGCAGGCCACCGCACACCCGGTAGGGCACCGCCATGTCGTAGCTGACCTCGTAGAACTGGCCGATCGAGATGCGATTGAGAAAATCGAAGTTGCCGCCGCGGTCCCACGTTTGTGACACGCCGCCATCGTCGCCGACGAGGAAATGCTCCGGATCATTCGGGTCGATCCACATCGCGTGATGATCGACGTGGACGCCGACGGTGCCGTTGCGCACCGTCTTGCCGCCATCATCCGAGAAATTGAACGGCGTCGACGACCAGTAGACACGATTGGGCAGTTTCGGATCGACGCGTACCTGCGAGTAGTAGAAGGGCCGCACATCGACGTCGTTCATCCAGTGCCAGCTCTTCCCCGCGTCCTGCGACCGATAGAGTCCGCTCAGCAGTCGCTGCCTGCCGGCCGCCTTCGACTTCTCGCCCGCCGAGTCGCTCGCCGGAGCGAGAAGCGCATGCGCGCCACGCATCGAATCCGCCTCGACGAGCGCGTACACCGTGGAGGGATTGCTGCGCGAGATCGCGACGCCAATGCGCCCTTTCATCGTTTCGGGAAATCCGCCGCCTTCCACCTTCGTCCACGTCGCTCCCCCGTCCGTGCTCTTCCATAGTGCGCTCCCCGGGCCACCGCTCTTCAGGAAATACGGACCGCGCACACGCTCGTAGCTCGAAGCCCAGATCA
>JBDTXL010000214.1:0-2137 GCA_040006195.1 Gemmatimonadota bacterium
CGACGGTGCTCGAATCGAGGTGCAGCTCGGCGAGGATCTTCGCGACCTCGACGCAGTGGTCGAGATACGGCGCGCCCGACGACCGCTTCTGCCCGTGGTGCGCCTTCTCGCTGAACTTGTAGGCGCGCGCGATGAGGTCCGCGTCGAGTCGCTCGAGGCGGGCACCACCGAGATTCAGCTCGGGGAGAATCGATTTGAGCGTCGGAGCCGTCAAGGGTCCTGGGGTCGCCGTGGGTCTACCTGCTCAACCTACAACGCGCGGAGCATAACTACACCTGACGAACGCCGCGCGGCCGTCGCTCGTGCCCGATATCGCCTGCTACAGAAGCCCTGCCTCGGCGAAGCTGACGTAGCGCCCTCGGCCTACGATCAGGTGGTCGTGCACGGGAATATCGAGCAATTTTCCCGCTGCCACGAGCTGGTCCGTCACGACGCGATCGTCCGCGGAGGGAGTCGGATCTCCGCTCGGATGGTTGTGTACGAGAATGATGGCGGCCGCGCGCTCCGCGATCGCCTCCCGAAAGACTTCACGCGGATGCACGAGAGACGAATTCAATATCCCTCGCGTGACCGCGATGTCGCGCTCCAGCCGGTGCTGCGAGTCGAGGACTGCAACGTGGAATTCCTCGACAGGCAAATCCTGCAGCCGCGATGCGAACGCGGCGTAAACCTCGCGGGGGGAACGCATCGGCGCGCCCTCGTCGCGCCCTTCGCTCGCCATACGCCGACCCAGCTCGAGCGCCGCGTGCACGGTGGCGGCCCGGGCACTACCGACGCCATGCATTGAGGTGAGTGATGCAACTGGCTGCGCGGCGATTCGGCGAAGCGATCCGCCCGCGGATTCCAGAATGGCCTGCCCCACCGCAATCGCCGAGCGGCCGGCGCCGCCGGTGCCGACCACGATGGCGAGCAGCTCGGCGGCGCTCATCGATGCCGCCCCGTGATCGCGGAGCCGCTCGCGCGGCCGCTCCGATCGGGGCAGCTCTCTGATACTTAATGCGGAGAATGCGGTAGGTCCAGCGGCAAGTGGCACGGTGGGGATCTCACGAAAGAAGTCGGCTCGATGCAGAACGCGTGCGCCTTAGATAGCCGGGCACACGCGCTGAGAGACATCCCTTTCGTTCAACTCGGGAGGAACCGTCGCCGCCTACACGGCCGTTCCGTGGCACTTCTTGAACTTCTTGCCCGAGCCGCACGGGCATGGATCGTTTCGTCCAACGGCCGACCAATCCGTGTTCCCGGAGGGCTGCTGCCCGGAGAGATTCGTCGTCCGCCCCGCGCCGACGACGCGCACTTCCTTCCGCGCAACGACATCGTGCTTGGGTGACTCGTCCGGGCCGATGTCGACGTTTCCCTGTGGCTCGCCGGTCGCGACCGCGACATCCGAGCCTTCATCGGCGGGCACATCCTCGAGAATGCCGAGCGCGTTGTACCGGCGCGTCGGCGCCGTCGGCGACGGCACGCGTGGCCCCCGACGCCCGCCGCTCGACGAGTCGTCCTGGCCGCTCGACGGGCCGCCCTGCTGCTCGATCACGATCTGCGCGCGTAGGAAGCGCTCGGCGAAGGTATGGTAGAGGTCCGTCATCAGATCGACGAACATCGTGTATGCCTCGTGCTTGTACTCCACGAGCGGATCCTTCTGACCCCACGAGCGATAGTGGATCGCGGCGCGGAGCTGATCGAGATCGTAGAGATGGTCCTTCCACTTCTCATCGAGCACATGCAGCATCACGCGCGAGAGCAGCGCGTCGGAGTAGACGTCCAGCGTCTGCAGCTTGGTCGCGAAGGCGCCATTCGCCGCCATGCGCGCATGCTCCTTCGCCTCGGCGATCGTCCCCGGCTTCTGCGGTGCGCCGTCCTCGAAGTCCGGAACGAAGAGCAGGTAGTGCATCAACAGATCCTGACGCAGCACGCCGAAATCCCAGTCGCTCTCGGAATCGTAGCCCTCGAGCGCCTGCTCGACGCGACGCTCCACCGCGCGCTCGACCATCTTCAGCGCTTCGCCCTTGAGCTCCTCGCCGCCCTCGAGCGCGAACGCGCGCAGCGAGTAGATCACCTCGCGCTGCTGGTTCATCACATCGTCGTATTCGAGCAGCCGCTTGCGCGCCTGGAAGTTCTGGAGCTCCACGCGCTTCTG
>JBDTXL010000215.1:0-1707 GCA_040006195.1 Gemmatimonadota bacterium
GCTCACGCTCACCGGCGAGCGCGCTGGCGATGCATTCGGAAGCACCGTCGCCGGCCACAGCGATTCGAAACGCAGCTTCATCGTTGTAGGCGCGCCTTCCGCCGGGAGCGGCAAGGTCGGGCGGACGTACGTCTACGAGGAATTATCAAAAAAGCCGAAGTTCATTATCGAGTCCGACTCCACGGGGCAAGCGCTCGGCGCGATGTTCGTCTCGGTGGCCGGCGACGTGAATGGCGACGGCGTGCCCGACGTGTACGCCTCCGACTACACGAACAGCGCGAAAGGGCCGTCCACCGGCCGTATCTACGTTCATTCCGGAAAGGATGGCAAGCGGTTGCTCACGCTCACCGGGGAAACGGCGGGCGAGGGCTTCGGCATCGGTCCGGCAACGGCGGGCGATGTCGATCATGACGGCTCGGCAGATCTCATCGTGGGTTCATGGCAGTACTCCGGGGCAGCCACTTCAGGCGGTCGCGTGTATCTCTACTCGGGACGCGACGGGCATCTCATGAGGACATACACGGATCGCACTCCCGGCGACACGTTCGGCTTCGACGCGGTTGGTCTCGGCGATGTGGATGGCGATGGCACCGTCGACTTTCTGCTCACCGCGGCGTGGAGCGGTGTACACGGCAATCACTCGGGGCGTATTTTCATCGTGTCGAGCGGAGTGAAGTAGCCCGAGTTGCCCAGCCCGAACCGAGCATCCCTCTTTGCCACACAACGGACTTCAGATCGTCGCCTACCGCGCCGAACATGGCGCCGCGTTTCGCGACCTCAACCTCGCCTGGATCGAGAAGTATTTCGCGGTCGAGGAGCGCGACGCGCGCGATCTCGGCGATCCGGAAACGTTCATCCTCGCGCCAGGCGGATACGTCTTCATGGCCGAGCTCCATGGTGTGGCCGTCGGCACGGTCGCGCTGATGCGCGAGGCGGACGGAGTCTTCGAGCTCGCGAAAATGACCGTCGCCGATTCCACGCGCGGTCTCGGCGCGGGCCGCGCGCTCGGGGAAGCAGCCATTGCGCACGCGCGAGCGATCGGCGCGAAGAAGATAGAGCTGCTGACGAATTCCGCGTTGGTGCCGGCGATCGCGCTCTACCACTCCCTCGGATTCGTCGATGTGCCGCTCGGCAACGCCGAGTACGCGCGCGCAGACGTGCACATGGTGCTCGAGCTGTAGCTGCGCGCTAGATCAGATTCTCGATCTGGCCAAGGTGATTGCGATCGTGACCGGCCATTGTCTCGACTATGGTGAGAAACGTCATCTCCCCGCGCTCCGGATGCGTCACGACTTTGGATTCGGCTTCCGGACCGACTGCGCGGATGAAGAGCAGGTTCCATCGCCGGAACGCAGCGAAGGAGTCGAGCGCATCGCGCGCGTCCAAGGCGTGATAGGGGGTCGCCCATGCGTCCTGATTGAATGGCTGAAGGACGTGGCGCTCCTCAGCGACCGTCTGACGTAAACGAAAGGCGAAGGTGATCTCGCAGTCCGCGAGGTGGCAGAGGATGTCGCGGATGCTCCATTTCCCGGGTGCGGGAGTGCGCGTGAGCTGCGCGTTGTCGGAGTTCCTGACCAATCGCGCGATCGTGACGGCGGTCATTTCGAGGACGTCGTGCGGACGCGTGTCGCCGAGGTATTTGGCGTAGGGATTGAGCTGTGAGGCGGGAACGGGCATTTGAGTCCTCCGGAAGGCGGGTAATTGAAG
>JBDTXL010000216.1:0-6329 GCA_040006195.1 Gemmatimonadota bacterium
TCGTCGTCTTCCAGATGCCGCCCGCGGCGCTCGCGACGTAGAAGGTCTTCGACGGGCTCGGAATTCCGACGATGTCCGCGATGCGCCCGCCCATGTCCGCGGGGCCGATGTTTCGCCAGCTGAACGACGCGAGCGTTGCCGAGTCGAGCGGCGTGGCGCGGCGTTGCGCGAGAGCAGGAGCGGCGGGGAGCAGGAGCGCTGCGGCAAGAGAGGCGTGGGCGATCGAACGAGATGCATGCATGAGATGCGCGTTCCTCGGCGGGAGGCGGTGCGAGAACGGATGCGAGTGGACGGCGGATGTCATGAATACGTCGACGTCGGCGGATGCGTTGGAGCGTACGCTGCGACGAATACCAATTGCGCTTTTCGTAATCTTCCTGATAGCTTCGCGGCGGCGTGTTACTCGGGAATCGCGGCGCGCCGCGTCGGCTCCCACATTGGAAGTCGTTTGCTGCGCATCGCGAGCATCCACGCGCTGAGGCCGCCGAGAATCGATGCGAGCGCGAAGCCGGCGACGGCAAGCAGCAGCGGGACGCGGCGACCTTCAGGCCAGCGCATCGCGGCGAACCCGGCGGAAACTCCCGCGATGATGGCAAAAGCGAGTGCGAGCGCGACGCGCGATGACAGCGCGAGCCACACAATGCCCACGATCGCGAACGGAATGGACAGATAGACCAGCCATCGCGCGAGCTTGTGACTCATGAGCGCAAAGGCGAAGGCGCCATGGCGGAATGGGTTCATGAGCGATGCGCCGTAGCGCAGCGTCTCGAGCCCTTGCGCCATCGTGCGGGCCTTGCGCTTCGTCTCCGCGCGCAGCGATGGCGTGCGCGGCACCACCGCCGTTGCTTCGTTCACCGACACGGCGCGCAAGCCGAGCCTCCGTGCGATCAGCGCGCTCGCGAAATCGCGCGCGAGGTCGTCGCGCAGCACGGTGCGCTGAATTTGGGCGCGCGCCGCGTAGCAGCAGCCGCTCGCGCCGACAATGCCGCCGAGCCGTGTCTCGAGGTCACGCACCCACATCTCGTAGCCCACGTACCCCTGCTCGCCCCGATTCCCCTCCGACTCGGAGCCGACGCTGACGTCGCGCCCCGAGGCGACGCCGATGGTGGGATCCGCGAACATGCGCACCAGTGCCTTCACCGAGTGCGGCTCGATGCGGATCGATGCGTCGGTGTTGACGATGATCTCACCGCGCAGCGATGCCGCGGCCGAGTTCTCGGCGGCGGTCTTCCCGCCTCGCTGCACCACCCGATGCAGCTCGACTCCGCGATCCGCATACTCGGCGACGATGCGATCGGTGTCGTCGGTCGATGCGTCGGAGACGATGAGGATCTGGCGGCGGTCGGCGGGATAATCGATAGCGAGCAGACTCTCGATCGTCGAGCGGATGCGCGCCGCCTCGTTGTAGGCGGGGACGGTAATCGATATCGATGGCCAGGTCGCCGGATCATTCGGCACTTCGCCCGCCGAGCGAAAGCGTGACGCAAGCCAGAGCAATGCCGGATAGCCGGCGTATGCCCATGCGAAGATCGCTATCGGGAGTGCGACGAGCACGTAGGGTACCGCGCTCATTTGCGTGCAGCTGCCTTAGCGCGAGCGCCGAGGAGATGACGGTAGACCGCTTCGTAGCGGGCGCTCCACGGCGCGACGTCGTACTCCGCGCGCTGGCGGAGCTGCGCGGCCTGCGCGCGCGCGGAGGCCGCGTTGGGATCGTCGACGGTGGCGCGGATAGCGGTCGCGAGCGCCTTCGCGTCACCGGGCGGCACGAGCAGGCCTTCGCTTGGCGAGAGCAGATCGGGAATGCCGCCGACGGCCGTGGCGACGATCGGGATGCGAGCGGCCATCGCCTCGAGGAGTACCATGGGGAGCCCTTCGGCATGCGAGCTCATAACGAAGAGGTCGAAGGCTGCGTAGAAACGCGAGGCATCGGCGACGTTTCCCAACCACTGGAAGCGGCCGGGCGCGATCGACTCCGCGCGCGCCTGCTGAGGTGCGCGCTCAGGACCGTCGCCGAAAATCGCGGCGCCGATCACGCGGTCGCTGATCGAAGAGAGCGCGTCGATGAAGACGTCGATGCCTTTCTCTTTGGAGACGCGCCCGACCCACCCGGCGATGAGGCCACCCGCCGGGAGTCCCAGAGCGGCACGCGCGGCGGCGCGATCGAGCGGCGCGGGGTGGCCGGACAGCGCATTGGGAATCAGATGAATGCGACTTTCGGGGACGCCACTCGCGCTGAGGAGCGCAGCCTGTGGTTTGGAAACGACGACGACGGCGTCGAAGCGACGAAAGGCGAGGCGCTGGAGTACTTCGAACGTCCGATTTTTGATCCCGCCACCGGTAAAACCGTGAACAGTGGTTACTAGCGGCACCCTCGATTTGTGTCCTGCGTGTCCGCCGATAAGATCCGATCTATAACCATGTGTGTGAACTACACTTACATGCTTCTGCGCGATTAATTTGCGGATGAGCGATCCCTCGCGGAGGTAGCCACGCCCGGGCACCGCCAGCGGTATCACCTCGACGCCGGTTTTCGAGAGCGAGGCTAGGAAACCCGCACCCTCGCCCGGATTCGACAGCGTTGGTGCCACCATAACTCTATGCCCCGCTCGGCTTTGCGCCTGGGCAAGCGTCGACACGACGGTCTCGAGCCCCCCAACCGGAGCGGGGGCCAAGAGGTGCAGGATCGTGAGATGTGTGGTCAGTGCGGTCGGGTTCGAAGGGAGAGTTCGCGAGCAAATGTCGGCCCCGTCGGGGGATGGCGCAACCAGCGCCGGCGTTACCACCCAAGGCACAGCTAATGCTCGATAGCGGTCGCGTAACTCCACGCGCGGTGATCGACAATCGATCGCCAACGCAACCCCTTACCATAAAGCCAAGCCGACGATCGCCGACGAAAGCGTTATGCTCCCTCCTCCGCAAACCGACAGCCAGTCACTCGACAAATCGCTGGTATCGGGCATCGCCTGGACGGGGGGAACCAAGTGGGCTACCCAATTGCTCAGCTGGGCCGCCACCCTCGTCGTCGCTCGCATCCTCTCCCCATCCGACTACGGTCTCATGGGGATGGCCGCCGTCTACCTGGGGCTCGTCACGCTCGTCAACGAGTTTGGGCTTACCGCTGCCATCCTCCGCCACCGCGAGCTCACCGAGGAGCAGATCGCTCGCGTGGGCGGATTCAGCGTCGCCGTCGGGCTCGTGATAGCGGGCATTTCGGTGGTCGTCGCACCCATAATAGCGCGCTTCTACGGCGAGCCTGCCGTCGCAACGATCATCACTGTGCTCAGCTTCAACTTCGTCTTCGGCTCGCTCGGCGTACTTCCTCGCTCGCTCCTCGCGCGAGATCTCGCCTATCCTCGCCTCGCGATGATCGACGGGCTCACGAATCTCGCGCAGATGATCACGATGCTCGCCTTCGCCATCGGCGGCTTCCGCTACATGGCGCTCGTGTACGGAAGTCTCGTTGGCAGTGCGTGCGGCGCCCTGCTCGCGCTCCGGTTTCGGCCGCACAAGCTCGCCTGGCCATCATCCTTCGACACGATCGGCGGCGCTCTGCACGTCGGCTGGCATATAGTCGTTGGGCGTCTGGCCTGGTACACCTACAACACCGCCGACTTCGCCGTCGTCGGACGCGTGCTCGGCAAGCAGTCGTTGGGGGCTTACACGCTCGGCTGGGAGATCGCGACGATGCCGGTGGAGCGCATCAGCTCCCTCGTCTCGAGCGTAACGCCGGGGATCTTCTCCGCCGTGCAGCACGACATCGTCGCGCTTCGCCGCTACTTCCTCGGCGTCGTCGAAGGGCTGGCGTTCATCACCCTTCCCGCAGCCGCGGGGCTCGCACTCATCGCAGGTGAGTTCGTCCCCGTTATACTCGGGTCCCAGTGGCTCGGCGCGATCGTTCCGCTTCGACTTCTCGCGCTGTACGGCGGGGTCCGATCGATCGATACGGTTACGCCACAGGTGCTCATCTACACGGGGAATTCGCGACAGAGCATGTGGTATTCGGTGATCGCCGCGTGCGTGATGCCGGTGCTGTTCGTCGTGGGAACGCGGTGGGGCGTCGGCGGCGTGGCGACGGTGTGGATCGTGGCCTATCCGATCGTCGTCGCGCCGCAATACCGGCTGGCTTTCCGCGTGCTCGAGATGCCCGCGGTCACATATTTCAAAACGCTCTGGCCCGCCGTGAGCTCGACTGCGATCATGTCTCTAGCAGTGGGTGCTCTCCTCATCACACTACCGCACACGATGTCACCGGTGATTCGCTTGGCTCTCGAGGTATTCGTCGGCATCACCGTGTATGCCGGAATGATCGCGTGGAGGCATCGCGCGCGTGCGCTCGCGTTCGTGTCCATCGTGAGAGAGCACGCGCTGTGAGCGATTTCGCAGGAGCCACGCCTTTCTGGGAGAAGCACGGCACCGTGGCGCAGAGCGCGCGTCGGCTCGTTCTCGTCAGCTATCACTTTCCGCCCGACACAACCATTGGTGCGCGCCGATGGGAGAAGCTCGCCCACTCGGTGACGGAGCGCGGCTGGGGGCTGGACGTAATCACCTGCCGCCCTTCGGCGATCGATGCCAAGCGTCTCGACTCGCTCCCCGCCGGCGTACGCGTGTACGGGATCGCCGACGCGGAGCTCGTCTCGGAGCGTGTCGAGCACGTGCTCTGGCGCATGTATCGAACGGTGTGGCCGAACAAGCGGCTCGCTCCCGTCTCCGTCGAGCCCGAGAGCGGAGAGAGTACGCCCTATCAGCGCGGGCGTCCCGAGTCGCTGGAACGCTCTGAGATTCGCTCAACTCCGCGCACGCCTCGCGAGCTTCTTCGCACGTACTGGGCATGGCTCGAGCTCACGCATGGGATGCGCTGGGCGCGCCGAGCATCGGAGCTGGCGCAAGCTCTCATCGTGAAGGGTGTGCACGAGGCAGTGATCACGTCGGCGCCTCCGCACATGAGCCACGAGGCAGGACGGCTCGTGTCGGTCGCGACCGGACTTCCGTTCGTGATGGACATGCGTGACCCGTGGAGCCTGCAGCCCTGGCTGCGCGAGAGCGTCGCGAGCCCGCTCTGGTACACGCGGGCGGAGGCGTGCGAACGCGCGTGCATCGAGCAGGCGAAGCTGATCGTAGCGAATACGCAGCCCGCGCAGACGGCGCTCGCCGCGGAGTATCCGGATGCGCGCGACCGCATCATCACCGTGATGAACGGATCGGATGACGATCCGCTCCCGGCCCATCGGCACACCGACCGCTTCACGATCGGCTACGCGGGAACGATCTATCTCGATCGCGATCCGCTGCTGCTCTTTCGCGCGGCCGCGCAGGTGATCACAACGGAGAAGCTCACGCCACAGCAGTTCGGCATCGACATCCTTGGCCGCTTCGCAGCGGCGGAGCATGTGCCGCTGCTCGGGATGGCGACGCGGGAGGGAGTCGCTGACTACGTGACTGTCGAGCCGTCGCGTCCGCAGCAGGCGGCGCTCGAATTTCTCGCCGGCGCATCGATGCTCGTGATCTTTCCGGGGAGCAATACGCTCGCGATTCCTGCCAAGGTGTTCGAATACATCCGCTTCGATTCGTGGCTGTTGACGATCGCCGACCCAGCGAGTGGAATCGCGCAGCTGCTGCGCGGCTCTGCGGCGGATGTGGTCGAGCCGCACGTGGATGCCGTCGCCGCCGCAATTGCGAAGCGGTATCACGACCACATCGCGGGCGTGCGCCCGACGCGTGTGGCGGTGGATGATCGCTTCAGCCGCACCGCGCAGGCGCGGCTGCTGCTCGACGCCATTGCGAAGCTGACACTCGCGGCGAACGCTACGTGAGCGGCTCGCCTCGATAGAGTCGTTCGTAGCGATCTGCCATCGTGCCAATCGCGAAGTCGCGTATGGCGCGCGTGCGGCCGGCGTCGCCGAGCCGTTTGCGGAGCGCGGCATCATCGAGGAGCGAGCGCAGCGCGAGCGAAAGTGAAATCGCATCCGACGGCGGCACGAGGAGCGCTTCGGCGTCATTGGTCACCACCTCCGGAATTCCTCCTACATTCGACACGACGACAGGAAGGCCGAACGCCATCGCCTCGACGAGCGCGAGGGGAAGTCCCTCCGAGAGCGACGGCATCGCGAAGATGTCGCCGGCGGCGAGAATGTCGGGGATGTCATCGCGGAAGCCGAGTATGTGGACGCGTGCATCGATCCCAGCCGCGGCCGACTTCGCGCGGAGACTTGCTTCCTCCCCGCCGCGCCCCGCGATCGCGAGCTGCCACCCCGCGCGGTTCCCGAGCATCGCGAGTGCGTCGAGGAGCACGGCGTGTCCCTTCACCGGATACAGATTTCCGACCGCCACGA
>JBDTXL010000217.1:0-12210 GCA_040006195.1 Gemmatimonadota bacterium
ACGTACGGCATCACGTACCACAGCAGATCGTCGTCCGAGCCGGCGGCGAGAATCGGCACGATGTGCGGATGCTGCAGCTGCGCGGCGACCTCGATCTCCTTCTTGAATCGCGCCGCGCTGACCTCGCTCGTGAGCTCGGGCGGCAGCACCTTGATCACGACCTGGCGATTTAGAGACCGTTCGGTCGCAACGAAGAGCCTGCTCATCCCGCCGCCGCCCAGCTCGCGCTCGAGGAGATACGCGTCGCCGAGCGCGGTTTGTAGCCGTGCGGGGAGGAGCAGGTCGGTCACGAAGAAACCCCTGTCGGGAGCACGCATAAGGATAACGGGAACGGCCATTGCTCCGTCAGAGCGCAGCCGATGCTTCGGCGGGCCTTAACGAATGGGGATGGGGAGCGTCGGCTGTGAAAGGACCCACAACGGAGGAGCTCATGTCAAAGCGATGGAAAATCGCACTCTTCAGCTTCACTCTCGCGACGACGTCGATGGCGGGCTGCGCGAGCGCGGCGGCACAGGGCGGCCGCGTATATGTTCGCGAAGGACCGCCGGCGATGCGGCGAGAGGTCATCGTCGTGCGTCCGGGCCCGGATTACGTTTACATTCGCGGGCACTGGGGCTACGGTGGCGGCGGATACGCGTGGGTGCCGGGCAGATGGAATCGCCCCGAAGGCAGGCGTCACCGCTGGAGCGAAGGGCATTGGGCGCACGACCGCAACGGCTGGTACTGGATCGAGGGTCGCTGGCGGTAGAGAAAGCAGAAAGTGCCCGAGCCGGCTCAGTGCCGGCTCGGGCATTCTCTCGTTTGATGGCGCGCTACTTCTTCGACGCCTTGTCTCGTCCGAACGGATCGCCCGCGGGCGACTCCGTGTGCAGGGCACAGCGCCATTCGCCATCGCGCCGGATCCATACCGACGAATCGTGTGCGTCGAATCGCAGCTCCTTTCCTTCGACGACGATTCGCTCGTTCACTGAATAGGCGACGATCGCGATGTCGTCGGTGAGAAAGCGCAGCTGGCGCGTCTTCTCGTCGAAGGAGAACTCCTTGAGCTCCCACTTTCCTTCCGAGGTCATCTTCGCCATCGACTTTCGGTCGATCGCCGACACGCCCTGGGCGCCGACGATGATCGATCCATCATCGGTCAGCTCCTGCGCAGCGTTGCCATCCTTGTTCTTCATCGCATTCCAGAAGGCCTGCTCGGTCTCGATCAGCTCCTGCTCTTTCGTCTGTGTGGTCATGCTTTCCTCTTTACCAGTGCATAGCAGCGTACAACTCTGTTTTACCAAGAAAGAATTGGAGCACGATCACTGGCCGAGGCCGCTTGCCGCACGCTCGAGTTGCTCGCCAAGTAGCGCGCGCTCGGTCACAGGAAGTGCGCAGACGTAGCCCCTGCAGACGTACGCGGTGGCATGACCATCGATGGTCTCGCGGTCGTGCAGAAGCGGCACTCGTTCACGCAACGCTTCGCCGCTTCCGGCGCCGCTCGCGAGCACCAGCGACGGCAGATAGCGCGACGCCGTCTCGCGGACGAGGGCTTCGAAGTCCTCCGCACCGGCGACCCCTAGCAGCGCAACTTCCGTCGCGCCGTGGATCGCGAGCTCGGCTGCGCCAAGTGCATGGCCGAAGGCCGTCGGATACCGCGCGAGCGGCTCCCCCAGCGTCTCGAGCACCCACGTGCCGCGGCGCCGGTCATCCTCGCTCCCTGTGAGGTTGCCGAGCCTGAGCAGCAGCTCCGAGGCGAGCGAATTCCCCGCGGGCACCGCGTTGTCGGTGATTTCGCGCGGGCGCGCGATCAGCATTTCCGCGTCGTGCGCGCTGTCGAAGAAGCCGCCGATCGCATCGTCCCAGAACCAGCGCACCATCGATGCGGCGATCGCGCGCGCGCGCGTGAGCCAGTGTTCATCGAAGGTGAGCTCGTACAGCGACAGCGCCGCGAGCGCAACGGCGGCATAGTCCTCGAGAAAAGCTGCGCCTTTGGTGACGCCATCCTTGTGCACGCGCATCACGCGACCTTCGCGCACCATTTCGCGGAAGAGAAATTCTCCGTGACGGATGGCTTCGTTCCGCCACCGTGCGTCTCCGAAGACGCGAGCCGCCTCCGCGAGTGAACGCACCATGAGCCCGTTCCATGCAGCGAGGATCTTGTCGTCGAGCCCGGGGTGGATCCGTGCCTCGCGCGCATCGTAAAGCTTCGTGCGCGCGGCAGCGGCGAGCGCCTCCAGCGCGTCGAGCGAGATCCCGTGTTTTGCGGCCACATCGCTCGGCGCGCGCGGCACGTTGAGGATGTTCTTTCCCTCGAAGTTTCCCCCGGCGCTCACACCCCACAGCTCGCGCATCACCGCGGCGTTCGCGCCGAGCAATTGATCGAATTCCACGGCGCTCCAGACGTAGAACTTTCCCTCGTGCCCCTCGCTGTCCGCGTCGAGTGACGAGTAGAAGCCTCCGGTTGGCGCCGCCATCTCGCGGAGCGCCCATTCGAACGTCTCGCGCGTCACCCGCGCGATCTCCGCGTCGCGCGTGACCTGCCAGAGATGTACGCCGAGCCGGGAAAGGAGGGCATTGTCGTAGAGCATCTTCTCGAAGTGCGGCACGAGCCACCGCTCATCAACCGAGTAGCGATGGAAGCCGCCGCCCGCCTGGTCGTAGATTCCTCCACGCGCCATCTTGATGAAGGACTGGCGCACGACCGTGAGCTCCTGCGGTGCGCCGCTCCGCCGCCAGTGGCGGAGGAGGAAGTCGAGCGCCATCGTCTGCGGAAATTTCGGCGCGCCCTCGAAGCCGCCGTTCCGCGCATCGTAGCGCGCGACGATCCCGCGGGCGGCCGCATCGAGCTGCGCGGGAGTGAGCTCGCCCATGCTGGCCGCCGCCTGCTTCGCACCCGCGTACAGCTCGCGCACCCGCGCCGCGGTGTCGAGCACATCGCCCCGCCGCGTTCGATACGCATCCGCGACCGAGCGGAGCACACGCACGAACGACGGCATGCCGTGCCGGTCCGTGGGTGGATAGTACGTGCCCCCGTGGTACGGCACTCCCTCCGGCGTGAGAAACATCGTCATCGGCCATCCGCCCTGGCCGGTCATCGCCTGCACCGCGCTCATGTAGATCGCGTCGATGTCGGGGCGCTCCTCGCGATCGACCTTGATGTTCACGTACAGCTCGTTCATCACCGCGGCCGTCGCGGGATCTTCGAACGACTCGTGCGCCATCACATGGCACCAGTGACAAGCGGCGTATCCGATGCTCAACAGGATCGGCTTGTCCTCCGCGCGCGCCCGCGCGAGCGCTGCCTCGCCCCACGGCTGCCAGTCGACGGGATTATGTGCGTGCTGCAGAAGGTAGGGGCTGGTCTCGCCGGCCAAACCGTTCACTGATGCATCTCCGCTGAAGCGTGTGATGGGGAAGCGAAAGCTACCATGACCACTCAGCCCTTATCGTTCGTGACTATGCGAGCGATCGAAATCGGAGAAATGGGATCCGACGAGCGGGCGCGGCGCGGCGCGTGGCTGGTGCTCGCCGCTGCGATCATCGTCCGCCTCATCGCGGCGGCGCTCGTGCCGCTCGCGCCCGACGAGACGTATTACTGGGAGTGGTCGCGCCATCTTGCAGCGGGATATCTCGACCATCCACCGCTCGTCGCCTTCGTCATCCGCCTCGGCACGATGTTCCTCGGCGCGACCACTCTCGGCGTCCGGCTCGGCAGCGTGCTCGCGGGCGCCCTCGCATCGGTTGCGCTCGTGCGAACCGCAGGCGCGATCGGCGGTGACCGAGCGATGCTCCGCGCGGCCACGATCATCGCATGCATGCCGCTCGCGCAGATCGGCCTCGGCCTCGCTACGCCCGACTCGGCGCTGCTTTTGTGCTGGGGGCTCGGGCTCGTCGCGCTCGCCGCAGTGGCGCGAGCGAGAGCCGAAGAGCGGACTGCGACGTATGCGTGGGTGCTTTTCGGCGTCGCGCTCGGTGCGGCACTCGAAGCGAAGTACACAGCACTGCTCCTCGCACTCGGCGTCGCCATTGCGCTCGTCACTCGGCGCGAGCTCCGCTGCGAGCTTCGTACGGCTGGCCCGTATCTCGCCGCCCTCATAGCGCTCGCGCTCTTCGCTCCGAATCTGATCTGGAACGCGCAGCACGGCTGGGCATCGTTCGCCTTTCAGCTCGCGCACGGGCTTTCGGCGCGTCGTGGCTCGCCGCTCGCCCACGAGTTGCAACTGGCTGGCGGACAGATCGTACTGGTCTCCCCGCTGCTACTCGCTGTGCTGGCGATACCCGTCGTCCATGCGATGCGAGTGCGCGACGACGCACTCCGAACGAGCTTTGCGATCATTGCCGCTCTCACATGGCTCACCTTCGTGGCCAGCGCGCTTCGCAGCGCCGCGGAGCCGAACTGGCAGGCGCCGGCGTATCTCTCCGCGATCGTGCTTGCCGCGACGTACGGCGGCGGCGCGCGCTGGCGACACGCGTTGCGCGCCGGATGCGTAATCGGCGCCGCGATGACGGCGTTGATCTACGCGCACGCTGTCACCCCCTTTGTCCCCGTGAACATCGCGCTCGATCCCACGATGGCAGGCTACGGGTGGGATGATCTCGCGGCGCACGTGGACTCCGCGCGACGCGCTCGCATCGCTACGGACGGAGCGACGTGGGTGGCGGGGGAGCGATACCAGGAGGCATCGGAGCTCGCGTTCTACCTCCCTGATCATCCTGAGACCTTCACAATCGATGTACGTGCGCGCCGCAATCAGTACGACCTCTGGCCCCTCCTCCCCGCCCGCGCGAAAAAGGGCGACCGCCTGGTGCTGGTGCTCGGCCTCTACACGCTCGCGGAAAACGACCCCGTCATCGCAGCACTAAAACCGCACTTCGGCAGCGTGACCCTCCGCGAAGTAATTCCTCTCCGCCGAGGCAATACTACTCGCGCGTGGCGCCGCATATGGGTACTCGATAGCTGGCAAGGCAGCTGGCCAGGAGCCGAGCTAGCCCATTAGCTGACATGGGAACCCAGGCAGTCGGTTCGTGCTCGATGGCGGGCGCGGAAGCCTGTCACGCGACTCATGGATGCTTGCGATGCCAGCGCGCCCGTCGCGAACTTCATTGCCTCGACCAGTATCGACTCTCATTCCCTCGGACACCGCATGCCGGCCACTCTCGCCAGCGATCTCGCGCGCTACCTCGACGACAACGACGGCCGCTTTCACGACGAGCTGTTCGACTTTTTGCGCATACCCAGTGTGAGCGCACGCCCCGAGTTCGATGGCGACATGCAGCGCGCGGCGGAGTGGGTGTCCGCCAACATGCGAGCAGCCGGACTCGACACCGAGATCATGCCCACCGGCGGTCATCCCGTAGTGCTCGGCGAGTGGCGGAAGGCGCCTGCGGGCGCGCCGACCGTTCTCATCTACGGCCACTATGATGTTCAGCCCGCCGAGCCGCTTGATCTCTGGACTACGCCGCCATTCGAGCCCACGATTCGCGATGGCCGTATCTACGCGCGCGGTTCCGTCGACGACAAGGGACAGCTCTTCGCGCACATGAAGGCGCTCGAAGCTCACCTCCAGACGCGCGGCAAGCTGCCGCTCAACGTCGTCGTCCTCGCGGAGGGTGAAGAAGAGGTCGGCAGCGACAATCTCGAGGCATACGTGAACGCCCAGGCCAGGCGCCTCGCGTGCGATTACGTCGTTATCTCGGATTCGTCGATGTTCGCGCCGGGGCTGCCCTCGATTCTGTCATCGCTGCGCGGACTCGCGTACTTCCAGATCGATCTCGAAGGTCCAACCAGCGACCTGCACTCCGGGAGCTACGGTGGCGCGGTCGTGAATCCCGCGATGGCGCTCGCGCGCATTCTCGCGACCTTCTTCGATGCCGACGGCCGCATCGCGATCCCCGGCTTCTACGACAGGGTGCGCGAATGGGATCCGAAGCTTCGCGCCGAGCTTGCGGCACTCCCCTTCGACGCGAAGAGCTTCCAGAAGGAAGTCGGCGCCCCCGCACTCGGCGGCGAGAAGGGCTACACGATCCTCGAGCAGCTCTGGTCGAGGCCGACGTGCGAAGTGAATGGACTTCTCAGCGGATACACGGCCGAGGGATCGAAGACCGTGCTTCCATCGAAGGCGATGGCGAAGGTCAGCTGCCGTCTCGTCGCCGATCAGTCGCCGTCCGAGATCGAAAAGTTGATGCGCGCGCACATTGCGCAGGTCGCACCGGCCGGCGTGACGGTGGAGATTCGGATGCTGCACGGGGGCCAGCCGTGGAGTGCCGAGCTCGAAGGGCCGCTGTACGATGCCGCCAAGCGCGCGCTCACCGCGGCGTTCGGGCGTGATCCGGTCATCATCGGCGAAGGGGGCTCGATTCCCGTCGTCAGCGATCTGCAGCGCGTCCTTGGCGCGCCGGTGCTGCTCGTGGGCTTTGGACTCCCCGGCGAGAACGCACACGCGCCCGACGAGTGGTTCCTCGACGAGAATTTCACGAAAGGGATGCGCGCGATGGCGTCGCTGTGGGACGAGATCGCGGCGGGCGTCAGCGAGCGCTGATGACCGGGATCAGAATTTCCACTCGCGGATGAAGAAGGCGCCGAAGGTCACTTCGGAGCGGATCTGTTGGTCGGTCGCGAGCGTCGGCTGGTTCACGAGATAGCGCGAGTCGACGCTCGCCTCGATGCGATATCCCTTCGAGAGCCGACGCTGCACGACGAAGCCCGGCGCGGCGCCCGACGTTCGAATCTGCGTTGCGACGTACGTCTGTCGGTCGACGTACTTGCCGGCTTCGACCTGCGTGCCAGCGAGAATCGTCTTCAGGCCACTGCCGAAGCTCTGGTCAGGAACGTCGGCGGGAGTGATCGTGAAGACGTCGGCGCCGAGTGACCGCGCCGCCGTTGCCGCGAACTGGCGAGTCATGACTCCGAGAGCGGTCGCCGTGAGCTGTCGCGTCGCGAGCGCGGCTGCGCTGCCAACGAGGCCGCCGCTCGCCGATCCACCACCCGAGTTCGATCCGCCCGCCGAGCTTACGAGCGACGTCGACGACTGACCGAACGCAAGGTAGCTCAGCAGATCCGATTGCGGGAGCGGCGGCTGGGCATCGCTCGAAAGCAAAATCACCGGCTTCCGAACCGTGCCGTTGATCGCGATGTTGATATTGAGCGCCGGACGACCCGCGGGCTGAATCGTGTACTGTGCGCCGAGCTGCAGCAGCGGGTTGATGTCCGTGCCGCCGGTGAAGATCGCCGACCCGCGCGAGAGCACGAATCGGCGCCCGAGGAAGGCATACTCGCCGCGCTCGGTATTCACGACGCCATCGAGCGATACGCCTTCGTCCTCGCGGCTCTTCAAAATCGTGAGCGCGCCCTGGCTGTAGAACTCGACGTTCGCATCCGGCGACCGCGCCCACGTATCGCGCGCGATGCTCAGCTTCACATCGATCGTCATGTTCTCCATCATCGGCGACTCGTTGTTCACGACCTTCTGCATCGCCACATCCGACGTGTCGATCACGCTGAGCACGGCGGGATCGTCGCTGCTCACCTGGCGCGGGCCGCCGCCGGTCGGGATGTAGATAGTGCCGTGAACGATGCGCGCCCGTCCGGTTACCGCGACGCCATCCATCGGACCTTTCAACGCAACGTTCGCATTCGCGTGCAGCTCGCCGATGTCGTTGTTCAACACCGTCGCATCGGTGGCGGCGAACTTGAGATCGAACACAGGATTGATGGCATCCGCGATTAAGATTTTGCCCGAAAGATTGATCGATCCTTCGCCCGACTTCCCACCGATCGTGTCGATCACGATCTGCGTGCCCGTCATGTGCACGAGGCCGCCGATGTCGCTCATGTCGACACCGAGCGGCTCGATCTTGAACGTCGCGAAGTCGAGACCGAGTTGGCCGAGCACCAGCGGATGCGTGCCGGTGCCGCGCGCAGCGACCGCGCCGATCACGCGTCCGTGCACGTTGGAGACGAGGTCCGTGAAGCGGGGGAGGGCATCGAGCGGGAGCGAGTCCGCTATGAAATCCGCCTTGAGCGGACGGTCGAGTACGCGCGGCCCCACCACCCCCGCGAGCGCGAGGTTGATCGGCGCATCGACATCGAGTCGAGCGAGCGGCGCTCCACCTTCGCGCATGACATCACCGTGCGCGACGAGCTTCTCATTTGCATACCGCAGCCCGACGCGGACGTCGGGGAGCGGCGCGCCGCGGAACGACGTACCCGTCACGCTGAACGCTCCGCGAATCTCGGGCGCGCGCTGGGTACCGCCGAGCTTCGCCTTGAAATCGATGTTTCCCGTTGCCGACAGATCGCTCTCTGCTAGTCCGACGAGATTCGCGACCTCGAGGCCGCTCACCTCGAGCAGCATGTTGATCGGGCCATTCACGGGAAGATCGCCGTTCGCGTAGATGCGGCCGTCGTTCGCCTTGCGCAAATCGAGATCGCGCACGCGAATGCCGTACTTGCCCCAGTGCACGGAGCCGGGCATCGCCGATACCCAGTTCGCTGTATCGAGCTGCAGCGCGAGCGTGCGCCACTTCACCTGGCTGCTGTCGAGGCTCAGCAGGAACTCCGCTCCTGCGCGGTACACGTAGCCCGAATCCTGATAGACCGCGAGCTCCACCGTTCCCGATGGCTTCGCGTACGTCGCCTGTATCGTCGCCGAGTCGAGCGCGAAGCCGCTCGCCGAGAGCGAGTCGAGCGACGCGCCGACTACGTACTTCATCTGCGGCGTACCGCCGTTGACTACCGCATACTCGACGAGCGCCTTGTTCAGCCCATTCCCTCGCGCGATGATGTGTTCGGCCGACAGCCGGCCGCGCACCGTGAAGTCGCTGATCGCACCATGTACGATCCCCGCGGTGCGCAGCGCGCCATCCACGGAGTCCCTGCGCAACGCGCGCAGCGAGTCGAGCACGATCTGCGGCTGCGGCTTCCCCGTCGCACGCTCGGCGACCTCGTTGCGGTTCGCCTGGCGCGCAGAGTCTGCCTTTGCACGCGCGATCGCCGCCGCGAGAATTGCCGGACGCGGGCGCACCACGCCGCTGTCGGGGTTCGCGATGAAGCGGCGCAGCGCCGCGAGCGTGTCCACCGAGACGATGTAGCGCAAATCTCCGGTGCGCCCAGGTGCGGTGCCGATCTTCCCGTCAACGAACAGCTGGGCGAACGGCGTATGGATCGTGACCGAGTCCATCGTCGCGATGCCATCGGCGACGGCAACCCGGATGTTCGCCGAGTCGACGGCGAGACTGTCGACGGCGGAGTGGAGCACGTTGGCCGCGAACGCCGCGCGCATCGTCTTCGGATCGAAGCCGCGCCCTTTCATCATTGCGGAGGCGGTGAGCGACGTCACCGGCCCACGCGAGGCGACGCTTCGAAGATTGAAGAGCCTGAGATGCGTCTCGAGATCGTACCCCTTCTCCTTGCTCTCGAGATCGAGCGTGCCATTCGTCGCGAGCTCGCCGCCGTCAGGCAGGTGCAAGTCTGCAACGAGATCCATCGCGTGCATCGAGCCGCCAACGTGCACGGTGCCTGTGGCCGTGCCGCGGAGACCGAGCGCGGGCGCGAACTTTCCAGCGGTGATAAGGGAGATCGGATCGAAGCGAATGTCCGCCGTCACGCCGTCCTTGCCGCCGCGCACCACCTCTCCGTTCGCCACCATCCTCGTGAGCTCGGCGCCCTCGCGATGCGCGATGTCGGCGGTCGCCGTCATGTGCCCGGCGAGCGATCCATCGACGGTGACGGTGCCAGTGATCACGCCGCCGATCGGAAGCGAAGGATCGAAGACGCGCGCGAGCCCCATCTGGAGCGGCGTGATCGTGACCTTCAGATCCTTCGCGACGAAGCCGTCGCGCCCCGAGCCCGCGACGCCGAGCACGAGCACCCGGCTCGTCCCGGAGCGTGGTTCGGTGAACGCGACGTCGGCGTCGACTTTCATCGCTGCCGTGGTGCCGGCGAGCGTGGTGTGCCCGGTGAGCAGCCCGCGACGCGGAACCTTCACGCCGGGGACGAGTTGCTCGATGGTTCGCGTGTCGATGTGCCTGAAGGCGAGCTTGGTGTCGTGCAGGCGTAGCTCACCAACACCTTGGCCCATCGCGACCGCGAGCCGTCCCTCGAGCGTGCCGCCGTCAACCGTGAGGTCGATGTTCCTGGCGCTGTAGTCGCTCTCCCCCGCATGACGCATCGAGGCGACGAAATCGAGCGATCCCGTTCCGCTCGTGGGCACGCGAGGATACGCGAAAGCGAGATCGGCGAGTGCCAGCGGCGCCGCGTGGAGGCTCGCATCGAGATCTCCCGACGCGAGCATGTACGTGCCGTCACCGTGCAGCTGCGTGTTCGGAAGCGATGCCGAGAGCCCGCGGAACCAGAGCGAGTCAGTCGCCATGTAGATCGTGCCGTGCAGGTCGCGCACATCGGCGTCGGGCGGATTGAAGAGCGCCGCGCGCATTGCGAGCGAGCCGACCTGGAAGACGCGCGTCATGCTGTCCGGATCCGCAATCCGCACGCGCGGCAGCGCCGCCTGCACGTCGCTGAATTCCATCACCGCCTGATAGCCGCCGGGCACCTCGATCACGTGCTGCCGCGTCTTGCCGGCGAGCGTCTCGCGCAGCACGCTGTCGCGCGCGGCCTTCGACAGCGAATCGCTCGGCGTCCACGGTGTGCGGACGAGGATGTGACCATCGGTCATGCGCACGTTATGCAGCGTGATCCAGGAGCCAAAGCCCCGCGTCGCCGCCTTCTTCGTCGTATCCGCGCTCGCGAACAGCGTCGTGAAATTCCATTCGGCGCCCGGCTTCTTGTCGAGCACGACCTCGGGCTTCGTGACGCCGAGGGCATCGATGATGATGTGCTTCGAGAGGAAGTTGCCGACCGAATAGCGCGCCTGCACGAGCGGCGAGGCGAAGAACGGTCCGCCGGCGCTGTCGGTGATGGACACATCGCGCAGCGTGACCCCGCGCAGCAGATCGCCATCCACGCGACCGATGTGCGTGACACCGTGCACACTCGTGTTGATCGCGCTCACCGCTATCCGGCGCACACGCTCGCGTCCGATGTCGGTGTTCGTGAGACCGAGGATCGCGAGCACGATGAGCAGCGCGATCGCCGCGATCGTGATTCCCGTGATCTTCAGGATCTTCCACATCAGAAGGCCTGCCCGATCGACAGATGCAGTGCGAAGTGGTTCAGCACCTTTGAGATCCCGCTGCCACTTTCGACCGGATTGTAGTCGAACTTGCCGAGCTGCACCAAACGACGCGTGCCGTCGGGATCGACGACCTCGGTGATCACTGCGAGCTCGTCGGTAACCGATGGTCTGAATCCGAGGTCCACGCGAATCGGTCCGACTGGAGAGAGGTAGCGCACGCCGAAGCCCGGCGTCACGGCGGCCTTGCCTTTCGTGACATCCGAGCCACCGGCGCCGACATATCCCGCGTCGAGAAAGACCGCCGCCTGCAGATTCTTCATCATGAATGGGAAGCGATATTCAATACTCCCTTCGAGCAGCGATGTGCCGCCGGTGGGAAGGGAGTTGAAGTCGCTGGAGCTGATCGTTACGTCGTGTCCACGCGAGTCCACGCCGTGCGTAGTGGACGCATCGCATGTCCCATCCGAGATGGTCGCCGTCGTACACCCCGCCGCGATCAGCTTCGCCGGATCGACCGTGAGAATGCGCGGTCCGAGCTGATTCTCGCCGTAGCCTCGCACGGAGTTCGCGCCGCCGGCGTAGAAGCGCTTGCGAGGATGCAGGATGTCGCTCAGCCCGTTGCTCGAAGACGTGCTGGATGATGACATCGCGCGTACCCAGCCGCCGCGCAGATGACCCGCGAGCACCGACTTTCCGAAGGCGCGAAAGATCGAGGCCTCGCCGGACGCGCGGTTGTAGCGAAAGTCCGAAAGCGTGTACTTCGACGCGTGCTCCAGGTCGGCGCGCGCCGCGTAGCCGTCGGATGGGTTGAACTCGTCGTTGGTGCGGTCCATGTAGTAGTCGAGCGACAGTGGCGACAGCGCGTTGCGATGCCGCAGCAGCCCGATGGTCGTTTGTTCGCAGACTCCGTAATTCACGCAGAAATAGACGTCGCCCGCCTCCACCTGCGTTTGCTCATAGCGATACACGAGACTGAGCGGCGTGCGTGGCACGACGTTCCGCGTGAACGAGAAGCTCGCGCCATACCCCTTGTCGACGTAAATCCCGGGCGCGCTCGTGCGATGCGCGAACAGCCCCAGCCCTACCGTGTTGCGCG
>JBDTXL010000218.1:0-5653 GCA_040006195.1 Gemmatimonadota bacterium
ATCGTTCGCATCACGGAAGTCCGAAGCCGCTGCGCGGGATATAGGTCAGGTGCAATCGCGGACGCAGCGAGTCCGGCGTCGCGGTATTTCCATAGATGAAGAATCGTCGGGGATCTTTTCCCTCACTCGACGACTGCAGCACGATTGCGCGTTGCACCCGAAGCGGTCCCTCCGCGCGCCACAGCGAGACGATGCTCGACGCGCGCGAGACGAGCGCGATGCTGTCGCTCCGAACCTGATTCGGATTGGCGCGCACCGCGAGCAGCGGGACCGTGGTCAAGTCCGCGAGGAGCAGCGCCGCCTTCGAGATGTCGGTGACGATCGGCGACGCGATTACCACTCGAGGTGTGAGTGCGATCGAGTCGACATCCGTGAAGGTCGAGTCTCCGCGCTGATGCAGAATGAGCGTCGCGCGCACGATCGTGGTCGACGAGTCGACGAGCGCAGTCGGCAGATTGAAGCGAAGGTAAACGCGCTTCGACGGGAGGCCGCCAACGGCGAGAATGCCGGTGGGCGCGGGCGGCGATCCCTTGAGCACCAACTGGTAGTTCGCCAGATATCTGAACTCGGGGCCGCCCGTGGACTTCGAGAGCAACCTGACATTGAATCCGAGCGAGTCCACAGTGTCCGAGACCGCGGCGTGCCCCTCGTACACGAGCGTCGATCCGCTCGTGCCGGTCGTCGCAGCGGTCGACGAGGAGATCGGGCTGATAGCGACCGCAGCGCGCCCGGTGCTGTCGTGTCCGTAGCCAAAGATGCGAACGCCGAGCCGTACGCGTCCACCGGGAGTCGTCACGCGCTGGCGGATGAACGCGGTGTCCAGCGGCACGATGTGCGCGACGGCCAGCGAGTCCTTGTTGACGTTGAGCGTGCCGAGCGCCGGGCGCGTGATGAAAAGCTGATGGATCGTCGCGGTGTCGAGATCGGGAACGTTGGCGTCGAGGTCGATGACCTCGAATCGAACGGAGTCCCGAATGAGCGACGTGTCGGGCGCGGATGTGAAGTGAAGCGAGGCGGCGCTGATGCTCGTGACGGCATGCGGCGCGACGGTGGTATCCGTTGCGGGGAAGGTGCGGGGAAGCGAATCGAACCGGAGCACGGCGCCGGATACGACGCTGTCGCCCTGCGCATCGCCGTAGCGAGCGACCAGCAGCCCGGTCTCGGTGCCCAACGGCGGCATCCCGTTGACGACGACGGCGGTGTCGATCGCCTCACTGGCGACGAGCACCGTATCGTGCACCTCGAGCGCCTGTCCCGGACAAAGCGACGGGCTCGCACACCCTCCGGCGAGATCCTCCTTGCACGCAGCGAGCGTGATCAAGGCGATTCCGAAAAACGGCAGGAGGCGGTGCGATGCGCGAGGCACAATCATGAGCGAGGCAGAGAATTCGGAGTGAATGGTACGGGCAGCAGCTGGTCGAGTGACCAGTGCATCTCAGCACCACCGGTCGTGCAGCTGGTGATCTCGAGCGTTGGTGCGAACTCCGCGAGAACCTGGCGACAGATGCCGCACGGAGCGGCCGGCGAGGCGCCTTCCGTGGCGATAACCAGCGACGTGAAACTATTCTGGCCGTGCGCGACCGCCGACAACACCGCCGCCCGCTCGGCGCAGATCGTCGCACCATAGGAGGCGTTCTCGACATTGCAGCCGACGAAGGTGTGGCCAGCCAAGGTCGCGAGCGCAGCGCCAACCCGAAAGTGCGAGTAGGGAGCGTACGCCCGAGCCATCACCGAGAACGCGGCGGCACGGAGTGAATCATTCGGGGCCGCATGCGTCATTTGGCGGTCGGAGAGCTCAGGTCGTCCTCGGGAAGTGTCTGGTCGATGTCCGAAAGTGCCGGCCACCCGGGGTGTCCGAACCCTCATTGAACCCCGCTGTCGCGGTTCGGTGCCCCGCAACTCGCTCAAAGCTACTAGGTTGGCCGACGGCTGCCCACCATTCTGGCCAGCTCTCACGCCGCGTCGCCACCGCGGTAGTGGCGCGGGAGGCGCGCGTGGAGCCCGGTGAGGAGCTCATAGGGACTCACGCTCGCCCACTCCGAGAGATCGGCGACCGTGATGCGCTCGGCGCCATCGCTTCCCAATAGCGTCGCGATATCGCCCACGGCGGCGGGAATATCGGTGACATCGAGCATCGTCATGTCCATCGTCACGACACCCACCACCCGTGCTCGACGCCCAGCGACGAGCGCATGCGCGCGATTGCCGAGCGCGCGGCGATAGCCGTCGGCGTAGCCTACCGGCAGCGTCGCAATCCGCGTCTCGCGGTCGGCGCGGAAAGATGCGTCGTAGCTCACGCTCTCGCCGGCGGCTACCGTGCGCACTTCGACGATGCGCGCGCACACCGAGGCCACCGGTTCCGGCTGCACACCGGCGACACCGACGTCCACACCATAGAGAAAAATTCCCGGGCGGCCGAGGCTCCACTTCGACTTCGATGCGCGCGCGAGCGCCGCCGAGTTCTCGGCGTGCAGCATGGCCGGCCTCGCTGGAAGCGCCGCGAGCGCCTGCTCGAAGCGCTGCTCCTGCTCCTGCTGCGTTCCGTCGTCGAGCGCTGCGGAGTGAAAGTGCGTGAAGGCACCCTCGGGCGGATTGCGGCGCAGCAGCGCGTCGAGCGACGACAGCTCCGTCCAACGCACCCCCGAGCGCGACATGCCCGTGTCGATGGCGAGATGCCACGCGCGTCCGCCGATGCTGGTCCAGCGCTCGATCGCCTCCGCCGATGCCAAAGCCGGCGTGAGCTGCGCGTCGCGCACGGAGGGAAGCTCCGCGAAGTCGACGGATGTGAAGAGCACGAGGGGTCGCACGATCCCCGCATACCGGAGCTCACGACCTTCGTCGAT
Source organism: Gemmatimonadota bacterium (assembly GCA_040006195.1). Taxonomy (GTDB): domain Bacteria; phylum Gemmatimonadota; class Gemmatimonadetes; order Gemmatimonadales; family Gemmatimonadaceae; genus FEN-1250. The sequence goes on from JBDTXL010000218.1 coordinate 2,844, forward strand.
CGTCGCAATGCCGTAGCCCCACGGCGAGAGCTGCTCGAGCGCGCGCGCGACACGCACGGCGCCAATTCCATATGCGTCGGCCTTGACCATCGGCAGTATCGCCGGCGCGCGCGCCGCCATCGCGCGCGCGTTGCGCACGACGGCATCGAGATCGACCTCGATCCAGCCACGAGTCAGGCGCATTGGCATTGCCGCGCGAGCCCGAAGCCGAATAGCTTTCGCGCCCCGGAGGAATGATGGCCGACAAACCAACGCTCGACGACGCGCTCGCGCTCATGCGCGATCTTCGCGCGCGCTGCGACTGGGACCGTGCGCAGACGCACGAGTCCCTTCGCCCCTATCTCATCGAAGAGGCGCACGAGCTCGACGACGCGCTTCGCCGCGGCAACGCCGCCGACACCCGCGAAGAGCTCGGCGACGTGCTCCTGCAGGTGCTCTTTCACTCCGTGATCGCCGAGGAGCAAGGCACGTTCGACGTGAACGACGTCGCCGGCTCGCTGGTCACGAAGATGAAGGAGCGTCATCCGCACCTCTTCGGCGGCGGCGAGCGTCGGCCGTGGGAGGAGATGAAGGCGTCGAAGCGCGAGTCGATCGCCGACGGTCTTCCGGCCGCGCTGCCGACGCTGCATCGCGCGTTCCGGCTTCAGGAGCGCGCCGCTGGAGTCGGCTTCGACTGGGACGACACCGAGGGCCCCGCGAAGAAGGTCGAGGAGGAGCTGGCCGAAGTGCGGGGTGAGCTCGCCGAGCAGAAGAACATCGGACCGGCGGGGGCCGCGCGCGCGCAGGCGCATCTCGAAGATGAGCTCGGAGATCTTCTCTTCGCGTCCATCAATCTCTGCCGCCGCGCCGGGGTGCACCCTGCACTGGCGCTCGATCGTGCGACTGACAAGTTCGCGCGCCGCTTCGAAGCGGTAGAGGATCTCGCGCGCGAGAGAGGCATCATCGTCGTCGATGCCGGCGTCGCCGCGCTCGACGCGCTCTGGAACGAGGTCAAGCTCGCGGAGTAGAGCCGCGGTCATGCGCGCGCGGTGATCAGGGCCTGAGACGATGCATCATGCGCGGGAACGCGATCGCCTCGCGCAGATGTGGAAGGCCGCAGATCCAGGCGATCGTGCGCTCGAGGCCGAGCCCGAAGCCGGCGTGCACGAAGGTGCCGTAGCGGCGCAGGTCGAGGTACCACTCGTACGCCGCAGGGTCGAGTCCTTCCTCGATGATGCGCTTGAGCAGGCGATCGTAGTCGTCTTCGCGCTGGCTTCCGCCGATCATCTCTCCGTACCCCTCGGGCGCGAGGAGATCATCGCAGAGCACCGTGCGCGGATCGGCGGGATTTTCCTTCATGTAGAACGCCTTCGCCTCCTTCGGATAGTTCATCACGAAGACGGGAAGATCGTAGTCCGCAACTATGAGCGACTCGTCCTCGGCGCCGAGGTCATCGCCCCATTGGGTGGTGCTCCCCTTCCGATGCAGGATATCGATCGCCTCGGTGTACTCGAGTCGCGGGAACGGCGGCTTGATCCCTTCGAGCTTCGTGAGATCGCGTTCGAGCTCCGTGAGCTCGGCCGAGCGCTTCTCGAGCGCGCGCTGCACGAGATACGAGACGAAATCTTCCTGGAGCTTCATGTTGTCGTTCGAGTCGTTCCATGCGACTTCCGGCTCGATCATCCAGAATTCGGTGAGGTGCCGGCGCGTCTTCGACTTCTCGGCGCGGAAGGTCGGGCCGAAGGTGTAGATCTTTCCCCAGGCGGCGGCGGCGGCCTCGCCATAGAGCTGGCCCGTTTGCGCGAGATACGCGCTCCCCTCATCGAAGTACTCGGTGGAGAACAGTCCCGAGCGCTCGCCGATCGCGGCGGTGAGGATCGGCGTGTCGACGCGAAGGAAGTCGCGCTGGTAAAAGAAATCCTGGATGCCCTGCTCGAGCTCACTCCTGATCGTCGCGATCGCGCGCTGGCGGGGCGAGCGTAGCCAGAGATGGCGGTGATCGAGCAGGAAATCGATCCCGTGTTCCTTGGGCTGGATCGGATAGTCGAGCGGGCTCGTTCCCACGATCGCGAGATCGGTGACTCCAAGCTCGTAGCCGCCGGGCGCGCGCGCGTCGGCGCGAACGTCGCCGGTGACGGCGATCGAAGTCTCCAGCGAGAGCTGGGCGAAGCGGTCCCAAACGTCCTGCGTCACTGCGGATTTCACCAGTACGCACTGAAGCAGACCGGTCCCATCACGGAGCACGAGGAAGGCCACTTTCCCGGACGAGCGAACAGTGGTGATCCATCCCCGCACCGTGACGGCTTTTCCGACTTCACTGCTCAATCCGCTAATGCGTGTAGATGCCAATGTCATTGATCTGGCTGAGGTTACGTTTGGGGAGCGCAAGCTATCGCGTCGCGGACAGGAGTGTCAACGTGCCGGGACGCACAAATGACCGCACAGCCGGAACAAAAACGAACGGTTGCGGCTAGTGGTACGTGTGGTGGAATTCTCGCCCCAGTTCGGATGGCCAGTCAATTGCGTTTCAGCGCGGCGGCGGCGCTTGGCGCAGGGGTCCCTGGGCCACGATAATGGAGAAGATGAGCGGATTGCGAGTTGAGCCCACACCTCCGGTTCGGTCCACGGTGGCGCGCCTGCAGATGGCGCGCCCTTCGTGCATCGCACCGCCTCCGCGCGGGAATGTCTCGTGACCATACGTTCCAAGCTCGCGCTCGGACTGTTTGCGAACCTGCTGATCCTGCTCGCGCCGCTCGCCTTCGCCCTTCATTCGCTTGAGCAGCTGCACACCACCACGCGCACGCTGCGTGATCACGCCTTTGGCGCATCGC
>JBDTXL010000219.1:0-5960 GCA_040006195.1 Gemmatimonadota bacterium
TCGGCGCGCTGCTGTTCGCGGTCGATCCCGTGCACGTGGAAGCGGTGGCGAACATTGTGAACTCGTCGGAAGTGCTCGTAGCGATGTTCGGCATCGCGTGCATCGGAGTGCTGCTGCGGGCGTCGATGAAGGGCGACGGCGGCGTGGTGATCGGGTGGAAGCCAGCGCTGCTCGCGGCGGGCGCGTACATGCTCGCCATCGGTGCAAAGGAGAGCGGCGCGGGAATTCCGGCGATCGCCTTTCTCTGTCTCTGGGGATGGCGCTCGGAGAGCTCGGGGCGACGGCCGACATTCCGCGAGGTGCTCGTGGGCGGGTGGCGCGTGTGGGTGCTGTGCACCGTCGCGCTCGTGAGCGTCGTTACTGCGCGCTTCTTCGTGCTCGGCGGGCTCACCGTCAGCCAGCACTGGGTGACGCACGAGGTGCGGAACTTCGGATTCGCGCCGCGCTTCTGGACGATGACGGCGGCGTGGCCCCTGATCGGGAGGCTCCTGGTGTGGCCGAGCAGGCTGCGCATGCACTACGGATCCGACATAGTGATTCCGCTGACGGAGCCGACGATCTGGGCGGTGTTGTCGCTGGCGGCGGCGGCGCTGATCGTGATCGCGGCGGCGCTGCTCGCACGGCGCGGAGACCGGCGTCCGCTGGTGTCGATCGCGTGGGTCGCGATCGCCTTTCTTCCGGCGTCGAATTTGCTCGTGCCGACGGGCCAGCTGCTGGCGGAGCGAACGCTGTATCTGCCGAGCGTGGGGATCGCGCTGCTGGTGGCGTGGGGGGCAAATCAGCTGTACGGAGCCGCGCGCGACTTGGGTGGTGCGTTCGCAGCGAAGCTGGTGACGGGGGTGCCGCTAGCCGCGATCGCGGTGGGCGGACTGCTCGTGACGTACCCGGAAGTGATTCCGTGGCAGACGAACTACACCCTGTTTCTGCACGGGATCGAGCAGGCGCCGCGGGCGTCGCGACCATGGCAGCTCATGGGAGACCTGTACGCGAACAAGAACGATCACCAGAGGGCGATCAAGTATCTGCAGCGCGCGCATGCGCTCGAGCCCGGGAACGACAACATCGTCTTCTTCTACTCCGAGCAGCTGCACGCGATCGGGGCGTACGAAGGTGAGCTCGCCCTTCTGCGCGATGCGTCGAAGGAAAATCCCGGCTCGGAGCAGACGTGGGTGATGTATCTCGTCGCGCTCGGCACGCGGCGCGGACCGGACTCCGTGCTGGCCGAGCTCGCGCGCGTCCCCGCGCACGATTCGACGAGCCTGAACTGGCATGCGGTGATGAAGGGCGAGGCGTACTACAACAAGGATCTCCCCGACTCAGCGATTGCGACGTATCGCCAGGCGCTTGTTCAGCAGCCGCACAGCGGCAATCTGCATTATCTCCTCGCGAACATGTTGCGACAGTCGGGGAAGCTTCCCGAGGCGACGAAGGAGCTTGCGATCGCGGACTCGCTAAAGGGCGGGCGCCCCGAGGCTATCCTGCGCATGCGCTCGGAGATCGCGCTCGCGAAGGGCGACAGCGCGTCCGCGCGGAGGTGGATCAGTCAGGCGATTCGAATCGCGCCGCTCGACAGCTCGCTGGTGGTGTTTCAAAAGACGCTGGGACGCGCGAGTTAGCCTCAGCGGATTCCGAGCACGCGAATCATCATCACGCTGAGCGTCACCAGCACGATGAGCGAAGCGGTGACCGTCAGGATAACGGGCTTCCCGACTCGCGCGATCGCCTTTAAATCGACACCGAGCCCCAGTGCCGCCATTGCGCCGACCGTTAGCCACATCGAGGCGCTCTTCAAGGCACCGGCCACGCCACTCGGAATCGCACCGGTGGACCGCAGCACCGCCAGGATCAGAAAACCAATGATGAACCACGGGACGAATCGGGTGATCTGAAAACGCACGTTATGATCGACGGGCGCATCGGGATCGTTGCGATGCTTGATAGCGAAGAAGAGCACGACCGGGCCAAGCATCAGTACACGCACGAGTTTGACGAGCGTGCCCACCTGCCCAGAGAGCACGCTCACGGGAAACGCCGCGGCAAGCACCTGCGGAACTGCGTAGACGGTGAGGCCGGCGAGTACGCCATACTGGTAGAAGCTCAGCGCAAGCGGATGGATGAGAACGGGCAGCCCGATCACGACGACCACGCCGAGAATCGCGGTGAACGCGATGGATGAGGCGACGTGTTCCTTCTCCGCGTGAATTACCGGGGCGACGGCGGCAATCGCGGAGTTACCGCAGATCGAGTTTCCGCACGCGACGAGCACCGCGAGTTTGTGGGGCAGACCAAAGACACGACCGAGGCCATAGCTGAACGCGATTCCCAATACGACGAGCAGCACGATCCCCACAGCGAGTGCGGGACCCGCCCGCAGAAGCAACGGCAGCTCGACCGACGCGCCGAGCAGGAAGACGGCAGCCTCGAGAATCTGATTCGCGGTGAAACGCACGCCGGCGTCGACGCTGGATGACGGCATCCAGGCGGTGCGAATGGCCATGCCGAGGAGGATCGCGAGCACGAGCCCCTCGACGATCGGATGTCCGAAGAGATGCGTCTCGAGCGATGCGAGCGCCAGCGCCACTCCACCGACGGCGGCGGCGAGCGCGATCCCCGGCAGAAGGAGAATCGGACGCGGCGGATGGCCTTCGAGGGGTGGCGGAAGCTGGACGGATGCGGCCATGAGAGCTCTCTGCGAACGAGTGTGGGTGTGCTTGCACTCGAACGGTAGAATCGCGAGCTTCATGAGTCAAAGACATAGTTATCATATTACTATAACTATTGGTAATGGCTCTCAATCTGCATCATCTCCGGATCTTCGCGCGTGTCGCCGAGCTCGGCGGCTTTTCGCTCGCTGCGGCATCGCTTCGCCTCAGTCAACCAGCGGTTTCGAAATCGGTGCGCGAGCTCGAGCGACAGCTGCAGACGACGCTGTTCGATCGTTCATTCGGCGCGCACCGTCTCACCGACAGCGGCTCGGCTTTGTTCACCCGCGCGCGAGAGTTGTTCGCAGTCGAGCGCGCAGCCGAGGAGGAGCTGCGCACCATTCGAGGACTCGAGGGTGGCATTCTTCGAATCGGGGCGAGCACGACCATCGCCACCTATCTCCTTCCGGAGCTTCTTGCGCGCTTCCTGGCGTCGCACCCCAAAGTCTCGCTTCGCGTGCGGACGGCGAATACGAGCCGCATAGCGGATGCGCTCCTCGGGCGCACGGTGGACGTCGCGCTCGTCGAAGGGCCCGTCGAGGACGCTCACCTCGAAACGCACGCGTGGCGAGACGACGAGCTGTCCATCATCGCGCCACCAACGCATCCGCTGGCGAAAAAACGGCGAGTGAAGCTCGCGGATCTCGCGAACGCGGAGTTCATCGTCCGCGAACGCGGATCGGGAACGCGTGAGGTTGCGGCAAAAGCGCTGAGCGCAGCGGGAGTCGCTCCTCGCGTCGTGCTGGTGCTTTCGAGCACGGAAGCGATCACGCAGGCAGTGAGTGCGGGACTCGGACTCGCGATCGTTTCGAGAGTCGCCATTGCTGATCAGATCGCGCTCGACCGAGTCGTCACGCTCTCAGTGCACGGCCTCACCTTTCCCCGCGCACTGAACGAGCTCCGGCTCAAGGGCCGCCCGCCGTCGGACGCCGCCGCGATCTTCAGGCGGATGATTCACACGACGGTGAACTGAGAGATTCGAGGGCTCCTAGGGTGCCCCCGTGTGTCTCGCCGTAAGCACATTCTCCACCCGCTCCGCCAGCGCCTCTTTCGGCGTGACGTGGATCGCGACGAGGTTTCCCGAGACGATGTAGCGCGGCCGCTGCGCGGCAGACTGCGCGGGGTTGGGCGTCGTGTCGAGCGCTGCCGATTCCTTCCTGCGCTCCTCGGCTGTGGGGTAGATGTAGATCTCGAGCGGACTCCCACTCACCTCGAGGAGATCGCCGGCGAGCTGCATCCCCGCGTGATGCACGTGGCGCACGCTGTCGACGACGACGAGCCCGGCCTCGCCCAGGCGCTTCACGATCTCGGCGCGATTCCACTCGTCGGTTTTCTCGGCGAGGTTCTCGCCCACCCCTGCGGCGACCGCGGAGTCTGCGCTCGCGACCTTCGGCGGCGGCGCATCGTGACGCGAGCAGGCGAATGCGGACAACGCCGTCGCGAGTGCGAAGGCGCGGCGCCTGGTCACACCGTCTTCATCTCCGTCACGAGCTTCGAGAGCGACGCCTTCGCATCGCCGAACAGAAGGCTCGTCTTGTCGTTGTAGAACAGCTCGTTCTCGATTCCCGCGAAGCCCGGGTTCATGCTGCGCTTGAGCACGATCACGTTCTGCGCCTTGTCCGCATTCAGGATCGGCATCCCGTAGATCGGACTCGACTTGTCGTTGCGCGCGGCCGGATTCACGACATCATTGGCGCCGATGATCAGCGCGACGTCGGCGCGCTCGAACTCGCCGTTGATCTCATCCATGTCGTAGAGCCGGTCGTACGGCACGTTCGCCTCTGCCAGCAGCACGTTCATGTGCCCGGGCATGCGTCCCGCGACCGGATGGATCGCGTACTTCACCTCGCCACCCTTCTTCTCGATCAGCTCCGCGAGCTCGCGCACCTGATGCTGCGCCTGCGCTACCGCCATTCCGTACCCCGGCACGATGATCACCAGCTTCGCGTAGGCGAGCTGGATCGCGGCATCTTCGGCGCTGATGGAGCGCACGCTGAGCCCCGATGCCGTTTTCGTCGACACGGTGGGCGCCGCACCGAACGCGCCGAAGATCACGTTCTGGAACGAACGATTCATTGCCTTGCTCATCACGATCGAGAGGATGAATCCCGAAGCGCCGTCGAGCGCCCCCGCGATGATGAGGACGTTGTTGCCGATCGCAAAGCCGGTGGCAGCCGATGCGAGCCCCGCGTACGAATTGAGCAGCGAGATCACGACGGGCATATCGGCGCCGCCGATCGGGAGCACCATGAAGACGCCGATCATGAGCGCGAGCGCGATCATCGAGTAGAAGACGACCGCATTCTCGGGATGCACGATGAGGTAACCGAACATCAGCAGCGTCACGCCGAACAGCGTGATGTTCACCGCGTTCTGTCCCTTGTACGTCACCGCTCGACCGGTGATGATCTCCTGCAGCTTGCCGAACGCCATGAAGCTGCCGGTGATCGTCAGCGCCCCGAACAGCACCTCGAAGCCGACGGCCGCCATTTTCGCGCTGCCGAGCTCCGCGCCGTGCAGCCAGTATTCCGCGATGCCGACGAGCGTTGCCGCAAGCGCGCCGAACATGTGCGAGATCGCGATGCGCTGCGGCATCGCGGTCATCGGAACCTGCGTCCCGAGCGGAATGCCGATGATCGTGCCGAGGATCAGCCCGCCGATGATCCAGTCGTAGCGCACGATTTCGTGCTGCACGAGCGTGCCGACGATGGCCAGCAGCATGCCGATCGCCGCATACTGCATCCCCCGTCGCGCGGTGTCCGGCTTGGTGAGGCTTCGCAGTCCGAGAATGAAGAGGACCGACGCGACCAGGTAGGTGACCTGGGTGAAGATCTCCCGCATTACTTCGTCGCCTCGGGCTTCGCGGCGGCGGCGGGATCCACCTTCGGGGTCGCAGGCTCGCGCCTGAACATCTTCAGCATGCGATCGGTGATCACGAAGCCGCCGACCATGTTGATCGTCGCCGCGGTCACCGCGACGAAGCCGAGGATCGTGCTGACCATGCCGCGATCGGATCCCGCGGCGACGAGCGAGCCGACCAGCGAGATCGCGGAAATAGCGTTGGTCGCCGACATGAGCGGTGTGTGCAGCAGCGGCGGCACTCGCGTGATGATCTGGTAGCCGACGAATGCCGCGAGCATGAAGACGTAGAGCTGCATGAAGCCGGTGAGGTTCATACGACCGCTCCGTCGTGAGTTACGACCATCGCCTTGGTGATCTCATCGGTGAGGTCGATCGTGAGGGCGTTCTCCTTGATCA
>JBDTXL010000220.1:0-4623 GCA_040006195.1 Gemmatimonadota bacterium
CTCGGCGTCGACATCCGTTACGCGATCGGTGCATCGCTGGTGTGCGTGATCGCGACGTCATCGGGCGCAGCCGCGGCCTTCGTGCGCGAGGGATACACCAACATCCGGGTGGGGATGTTCCTCGAGATCGCTACCACCGTCGGGGCGCTCCTCGGAACGGTGGTCGCGGTTTACGTCTCATCGTCGACGCTGGCCGTGATCTTCGGGATCGTCCTCCTGTTCTCAGCCGCCCAGTCCATGCGCCACCGTGTCGAGCACATCGCGGTGACTGCGCCCGGCTCGCTCGGCGCCAGGCTCCGCCTCGCGTCGACGTATCCGCACAACGGTGAAGTGATCAGCTACGGCGTGGAGCATGTGCCCGCCGGCTTCGCGATGATGTTCGTCGCCGGGATTCTCTCGGCACTCCTCGGCATCGGCTCCGGCGTGGTGAAGGTGCTCGCGATGGACCGCGCGATGCACCTTCCGTACAAGGTCTCTACCACGACGAGCAACTTCATGATCGGTGTGACCGCAGCCGCGAGCGCCGGAGTCTATCTGCACCGCGGCTACATCGACCCCGTCCTCGTCATGCCCGTGGTGCTCGGCGTGCTCGCGGGGGCGACGATCGGTGCGCGGATGCTCGCACGCGTGCAGGTGAAGCCGCTCCGCATGTTCTTCACCGTGATCATTGTGATTCTCGCGTGCGAGATGCTCTTTCAGGGGCTCACGAAGCGCATATGAGCGAGTTACCGACACCCCACGCGCACGAGGACTTCGCGCTCGAGCAGCGGCTCGGAACGCTGCTTCGCGGAGGGGTAATTCTCTCCGCAGCGGTGACGCTGATCGGCGGCGTGCTGTATCTCGCGGCGCACGGGCTGACGCCCGCGAGCTACCACATCTTCGTCGGTGAGCCCGCGGGGCTGCGCACCGTGGGCGGCGTCATCGCGGGCGCCGCACGAGGCGACAGCGCCTCGATAATTCAACTCGGCGTGCTGCTGTTGATCGCGACGCCCGTCGCACGCGTCTTCATCTCGGTGATCGGATTCGCCCGCGAGCGCGACTGGATGTACGTCGTGTGCTCGCTGATCGTGTTCGGCTTACTCTGCTTCAGCCTGATTCACGGCGGCTGACGTTCGAGGTCAGTGCCCGAACGCCGCCGTGAGCTGCACGTACACCGTACGCCCCGGTGAGGTCTCGTAGTACTTCCCTGCCGCGGCGTTGATCGCGACGGAGCCGGAGTAGTGTTTGTCGAAGACGTTCTGCAGTCCGATCGACGGTGCAAGCCAGGGGCGCCCGAAGAGCGCCGTCCCGCCGGCCCGCAGATTCATGATCGCGTAGCCCGCCGCGTATGCACTGTTCCCGTCGTCGACGTACTGCTTCGACTTTCCGAGCCCCTCGACCGTTCCGAAGACACTGTGGTAATGATAGGTCGCGCTCGCCTGCACTTGATGCACGGGTATTCCCGGAATGGTGTTGCCGGCGAAGTCCGTGTCGTTCACATCATAATTGCGGAAGCGGAAGTGCGAATACGTGTACGACGCAGCGATCGTGAAGGCATCGACGTCGGACTGCGCGGCCAGCTCGATTCCCTCGCGGCGCGTCTTTCCCGCATTCCGGTAGTAAGTGCGACCGTTGCCGTCCGGAACTTCGAAGGCGATCAGCTCATCGCGCACCTCGGTATCGAAGGCCGCGAGGTCGTACTGCACGCGAGTCAGTACGATTCCCTTGAGCCCGATCTCGTAGGTCGTCGAAAGCTGCGGCTGCAAATCCGGATTGAAGCCGCCAGACCCATTCGCCTGGTTGCCGAGCTCCGTGGTGGTCGGCGTCTCGAAGGCGCGAGAAACATTCGCATACGCGGAGTGCATCGGCGACAGCTTCGCGACGAAGCCGACCATGGGGCTCCACGCGTGCAGCGTGCGATCTCCGGAGTCGTCAGGGTTGGTTGCGGAAACCGGGAAGTTGTCGACGACTTCGAACTTCACGTAGTCGGCGCGGATGCCCGCGCTCAACGTGTAGCGGTCGCCGAACTTCACCTCGTCGCGAACGTACGGCCCGACGCTCGACACCTTCTCCTGCTGATCGAGTGAGCGCGCGCCCTGTTCGTGGCCGAGGTTAGCGCAGGATGTGGTAGGGGTCGCGAGCCCATTGCAGTTCGCCCAGTTGAAGCGATGATCGCTGACGCCCTGTACGTCGACTCCGATGCTCGCGCGATTCTCGAGGCCGAACAACGTGAGGGGCGCCGTCGCGCGCGCGCCGCCGCCCCACTGACCGCGATTCACCCTCACGATTGCGAAAGTGAGCGGGTTGTAGAGCGAGCGCCCGCCACCGTAGATCTGCGCGGAAATTTCCCCCGTTCCCATCAGGGCGTGGCGCGCGGAAAGTCCGGTCTGCACCATCGTGACTTCCTTGCGCGTGTGCTTGCGGACCTGCGACGGATCGGCCATCCACGGCGCGCTGTCGGCCTGCGCCGCAGTGAGCGCGCCGGGATTCTGCGCCGTCGGCTCGTCGATCCCCATCACCTGGAGCTCGAAGTCCGTGCCGCCCGCATTGTAGAGCAGGCGCCCGTAGCCGTTCGTCAGTCGCTGCGCCGAGTACTCGCGATAGCTGTTGGTGGACGTGTGGCCGACGTTGGCATCGTAGCTCCCATCCTTGAAGGTGCCGCCGACCAGGCCCGTGAAGCGCGACGTCTCGTACGATCCGCCTTCCGAGCGAAGCTGCGCCGCGAATGCGTCGGTGGGAGAATCTGCGCTCCGAATGTCGATGACGCCGCCCGACGCGTTGCCGTACAGCGACGCCGCCGTTCCTCGAATGACCTCGATGCGCCCGATGCTCTCGAGATCGAGATAGTCGAGCGGCGTCTGGCCGTCGGCGTTCGTGAGCGGCATGCCGTCGCGGAGGATGCGAACACTGCGCACGCCGAACGATGAGCGCGAGCCGAAACCCCGAACGGCGATACGCACATCCTGCGAGGGATTCGTGCGCAGCGCGACGACGACACCGGGAAGTCCGAAGAGCGCCTGGTCGGCCGTGAGATGCTGCTGCCCCGGACGCTGGCTGTCGGGGCGTACGCTCGTGATCGCATACGGCAGGTCGAGCACCGAGCGTCCGACATCGCGGCTCACCGTCACGACGGGCGCGAGACGCTGGATGCTCCGCGCCATCGAATCCTGTTTCTGACGAGCGATCGAGTCGGAGCGCGCGCGAGCGGCGGTGTCGATCGCGGCAGTGGTGTCCTGCGCCCGAACAGCCACAGGAATCAGAATCGCGAGTGCAGCGACAATGGTGCGGGCGCGCAGTCGCGAAGCGGGGAACGTCATCTATGTCCGTCCGAGGTGCAGGAAGTCGCAGCGGTGAGTCGTGGCACTCCTGAAATGTCGCAAATATGAACAACGGGATGCAAATGAAGCGGCCTGCGTGGCTCGAGCGACTCCGCGCTCAGTGTGCCGAGCGCACGACCGCGAGCGAATACGGTGGGAGGACGATCGACTCGGCGCGCGTCGTCCGATGGCGCGGCGGGAGATCCGGATTCGGAGCCCCCTCGGCGCCGGCAGCGTGCCAGCGGTACTGCGCGCGCGAGAAGATCCACACGTCGTGCAGGCCGCGAGCCGGACTTCCGGCTCCTGCTCCCGCAAACTCGAGCCTCACCGTTTGCGCGTGAACGGCATCGCGGTTGACGAGCAGCACTGCCCATCTGCCGTCGGGACGCTTCACCGCGAACGACGAGAGCAGCGTGTCGGGGCGCCCTGCCGCGCTCATCGGCGTCGCAGTGAAGAGCGTGTGCGCGCTCTCGCCAGGCTCGAGCCATTCGTGCGTGAGCAGGTGTACGGCGTGATACGCTGCCACCGGATGCCTGATGTCTCGACGGCTCGTCGCGAGAAAGAGCGCGTTGTTGCCCCACGCGTTGCAGCGCGGATCGCTGTCGAGGTACGTCGGTTCGTAGCCGTAGAGATACGCGGTCGCGCCGCCGAGCGAGAGGAAGTGGCCGAGGAGATCGGCGTCGAACAGCGCGCCCTCGATATCCACCTCCGCCCTGCTCGCGAACGCCGAATAGCCATACTCCGCGATGACCTTCGGCAGCGCGCGCGGCACGCCCTGCTCTTCGAGTTGACGCATCGCATCGGCGAGACGGCCGGGCGCCGACGCGAGCTGCGGCGCAGTGGGAGCGCACACGTCGTCGAAGAGATACCACTCGAATGAGAGGAAACCGAAATCGGCGAGACGGTCGCGATATCTTAGTACTGAGATAAATCGCTCCATCCATGGTGCGCCTGCCGAATCCTCGGGCCACGCCATCATCACCTGACTCTCCGGACTCTGAAAGCTCGGTCCGCCGAGCGTTACACGTGGCGCGACATGGTGTAGCGCGCGCGCCCAGCGGAGGTAGAGCGACGCATAGTCTTCGGGGGTGACGTATTGCCCGTCCGGCTCTTCGCCGAGCTCCACGCGATCGTAGGCGTAGCCGCGCGAGGCGAGGAAACGAAGCTCGTTCGCGCCATCCTCGGGTGTGGAGAAGAGAACGGGGACTGGCACCATCGCGGGCAGCCCGTTCGTGAGACCGCTCCGGTATACCCGGTCGAATCCCGCCTGCTCGAGATCGAGGTCGACGTCGGACGCGCGATGCCAGGGATCGGTGGACGAAGCATA
>JBDTXL010000221.1:0-1991 GCA_040006195.1 Gemmatimonadota bacterium
ATGGCGGCGCTGTTCGCGGCCGCCGTGCTCTACCTGTGGCGCAAGAAGCAGCGCACGCTGCTCATCGCGTGGGTGCTCTCCTATGTGGGCGGGACAGTTCTGGACGGCGTGATGAAGGAGGTCATTCGTCGTCCCCGCCCGGAATACGCGACGCGCTTTCTTCACTTCAACAGCTGGAGTTTTCCGTCGGGACACTCGATGGGTTCGCTCATCGGCTTCGCGATGCTCGCCTATACGATCATTCGCATCGTGCCGGTCAAGAGCCTTGCGGCGGAGACCGGGATCTGGGCCAGTGCCTTCATCGTTGTAGCGCTGGTCGGCTACAGCCGCATCTATCTCTCCGTGCACTATCTGAGCGACGTGATCGCCGGCTACACCCTCGGCGTACTCTGGCTCGCGGTCTGCTTCACCGGTCTGCAGGTGGTGAGCCGGCGTGCGGAGCTTCGCCGCACGCCTTCCACCTGAGGCGGCGCTCGTCTATCCGTCGAGCGCCACGCGCGCGGGGTCGAGCTCACCAGTGTAGTACGACGTGTAGTATGACGTCCGTACGCTCAGCGCACGCGCGTACTGGAGTCACTCGCGCAGTGGGTCGATGCCCTTTCGGGGGTAGCCGGAAGGCCGAGCGACCAAGCGACCGCCGGTGCCAAACTCGGCGAGCGCCGCAAGCGCGCAGTATCTGGAACGAGTCGCGGTCGAGACGCACGGACAGGTGAAGCCGATTCCGGTTTCGCAGATCGACTGCATCGCGGCCGCCGGGCCGTACGCGGAGCTCTACGGCGGCGACCGTCGCTACGTGATTCAAGAGGCGATACAGAGCTGGAGGATCGCCTCGACCCGAACCGCGTTATGCGCGTGCACCGATCGGTGATCGTGCGCCTCGAGCTCGTCGAGGCGCTGCATCGCGGAGGTGCGGCGACTACGAGCTGCGGATGAAGGGCGGCGTGCGGTTGCGCGTGAGCCGGTCGCGACGAGAGGGGCTGGAGCGGTGGCTGGGGATCACGCCGCGCGAGTGAACCTTTGGCGGCTGGCGGCCCGTAGTGCACTGCGAGCGCCGAGACACCCGATTCGCCGGAGACGATGACCAGGACCTCGACGACAGCTCGCCAGCCATTCGCATCCCGCACTGTTGCGGCGTTGAGCGCGATCACCCTCGCGCTTCACGTGGTAGTCAATCGATTCTCGCCGTTCGGCTTCCAGCGTGATGAATTCCTCTACATGGCGATGGGGCGACATCTGCGCCTCTGGCGGATGGACTTCCCGCCATTCATCGCAATCATCTCGCAAGTCGAGCGTTTTCTGCTCGGCGACTCGATGGTGGCGATTCGCTTTCTGCCGGCCGTAGCGGCAGGGTTGCTCGTGATGATGGCGGCGTTCGTCGCACGCGAGCTGGGTGGTGGCAAGTTCGCGCAGCTGCTTGCGGCCGTTGCGGTCGCGACGTCACCATTGTTCCTGCGAGCGCCGGATCTCTTTCAGCCGGTAATTTTCGATCAGCTCTGGTGGACGCTGGCACTGTACGCGCTGATTCGGCTCAGTGGGGGCGCGCCACGCGATGAGACGCTCGCGACGACCCCGCGTTGGTGGATCGTGCTCGGCATGGTGTGCGGTGTGGGGCTGCTGACCAAGTTCTCGCTGCTCTTCTTCGGCGCGGCGCTGGTCGCGGCCTTGATCATCGCACCACAGCGGCGCGTGCTGCTCACGCCGTGGCCGTATGCGGCAGCCGTGCTCGCGTTCGCGATCGGGAGCCCGAGCCTCGTCGGCCAGCTGGCACTCGGGTATCCCGTAGCCGATCAGATGAAGACGCTGCAGGGATCGCAGCTCGCGCATGTGTCGCTCTTTTCCTTCGTGCTCGGCCAACTGGTGTGGGGACCAGGAGTACTGCTCGCCCTTGGCGGCGCGCTCTTTCTGGTGATGGCAACGGGAATGCGGCCGTATCGTGCGGTTGGCTGGACGTGCATTGGCGCGTTCATGCTGCTGCTCGTGCTGCATGGTAA
>JBDTXL010000222.1:0-2441 GCA_040006195.1 Gemmatimonadota bacterium
GCGGGCGGAACCAGTCCGGATGCTCGTGATAGATCGCGATCGGCTTGATCGCGCCATTGCGGTCGGACATGAGGGGCGGCTCCGCGAGGGTAATACGGCTCAAGGCTGCGGCGCGGGCGAAAGTTCCGCCGTCGCCACCGTGAATTCTCGCAGGCTGCAACAGCCGTGGGTAGATTCATCCCATGACCGAAAAGGCCCCCTTCGTAACGACCGATTACATCCGCTGGGAGGATATCGACCTCGCCGGCATCGCGCGCTACAGCGCATATACCCGCTTTCTCGATATCGCCGAGACGGACCTGTACCGCTCGCTTGGCACGCCGCTCAGCAAGCTGCACGCGCAGTACAAGCTGTGGCTGCCGAGGAAGCTGATGCACATCGAGTACTTCTCGCCGGCGAAGCTGGACGACCAGGTCGTGATCGTCGCGTACTTCAGCAACATCGGCCGCACCTCGGTGACGATGAACGTCGATCTGTTCCGCGATGATCGGACGACACTGATTGCAGCGGCGCATCTCGTGCTCGTGTGCGTCGACATCGAGTTGAAAAAGCTCGCGCTACCGCCGGAGTTCAGAGCGCTGGTGGAACGGCATATTCTGACGACGGAGGAAGCGCGAGTCTCGATCTAGCGACGTTTCAAAGTCGTTGTCGCGCAGCTGTCCTCCAACAAGCTCAGTCTTCCGCTCGCTGGCGCGCCCGTCGGTCCGTTCGCGACGTCGCTCGCAGCGGCGCGGGCGATGCTTTCGAATCGCGCGGGAGGCGAACGATGAACGATGTCCCGTCCTCGAACGATGACTGCACATCGATGGTCCCCGAGTGCGCCTTCACTATGCGATCGGCGATGAACAAGCCGAGCCCGAGATTGCCTGCGTCGCGTGAGACCGGCGCGCCCGGCTTGAGTCGCTTGAAGGGACTGAAGATCCCGAAGAGGGCCGACGGTGGAATCACGGCTCCGAAGTTGTGTACGATCACGACGATCTCCTCATCCTGACCGAGCAGCTGAACGCCGATCGGGCTACCAGCTGCACCGTGCTGTGCGGCATTGCCCAACAAATTCGCGAATACCTGACTCATTCTTGCATCGTCCCACTCGCCCTCCGAATCTCCCGTCGCGCGCATCTCGAATGTGCGTCCGGGGTAGGCTGCCTCGACCTCATCGACCGCGTGTCGGAGAGTTCTCGCGATATCGATTCGCGCTCGGACGATCGGCACTCCGGACCCGAGCTGGCTGCGCGTAAAGTCCAGCAGGTCGTCCGCCATCTCATTCATGCGCCTCGCGCTGTGCGCAATGCGCTTGGTGAGGGTGAGATTCGGCTCGATCAGCTCCCCGGTGTCGAGCATGAACTGTGACGACATGAGCACAGCACCGAGCGGCGTGCGCAGGTCATGGCCGAGAACGGCGAGGAACATCTCCTTGGAGTGATCGAGATCGGTCGAGTAGCGAGTGATCGACTCGGCGATCGACTGGTCGATGGCTTCGTTGAAGCGCACAACGTCATCGAGGTCGGCGCCCGTGAGAGTACCACTGCTCTTGACCCAGAGACGAACGACGCTGGCTCGCAGCGCGCGATACTCGGAAACCATTTCGCCAATCGTAAATCCGCTCCACGCACGATCCGCACCGTGCACCTCTGCGGCAGTGTCGGGATCGGCCGGTGTGGTGTCTGCATTTCCCTTCGCTTTCTCGGACTGCTCCAACGAGCTCTGCGACGATCGGAGATCGATCACGATCGCCCTCAGCATCTCGGAAGCGTGGTCCCGGAGCGCAGCCTCGTCCATCAACTTGGCCGCTGGACCGCAGGTCTTCGCAAAGGCGACCCACTCAACCAGAATAGCCTCGGAGCGCGTCTCGATGAATTCGGCCAGGCGCACGGCTCTCTCCCGTTGCTAGTACGTAGGCGTTCGCTCGTAAATAGTAGCTACCTTTCGCTTCGCGGACCTATGCCTCGCCGAATGCGCTCGGTGCCGCCGCGCCAGAAGGGTTCGACCGCGTGGATCACGTCCTTCACGCGACTCCCCTCACCCCGGCGCTCCCATCTCGCCGCCGGTCAACGCATCCTCGCGATACGTGATCCACCCCGTTGTCTCCTCGGCGACGAGCTCGACATCGGTCCCGATCGGGATCGTGAGATTCGGCATCTCGTGCCCCGCCGGAAAGTCCGTCAGCACCGGAACGTCGAGATCCGACAGCAGATCCAGAAGAAAGTTCTCGAATTCATCTTCCTCACTTCGATCGATCGAGAGCTTCCCGATGATCACACCGCGAACCCTGCGCAGCAGCCCCGCCGCGCGCAGATGCACGAGTCGCTCGTCGAGCACGCTCATGGGATCGCGCGTCTCCTCGAGGAAGAGGATCGAATCCGTCGTGTCGACCTCGTACGGAGTGCCGATCGTCTGCTGCACGAGCGAGAGATTGCCGCCGATCAGCCGTCCCGTCGCGC
>JBDTXL010000223.1:0-1804 GCA_040006195.1 Gemmatimonadota bacterium
CTCGATCGCGAGCAGCCGCTCGTTGACGCGATTCGGAGACATCTCACCACTGAGATATGTCACCGCATTTCCGGCCTCGGCGGCGCGCAGCGCGATGGCGATCGCGAGCGCGGACTTCCCGGTGCCGACGTCACCGCCGAGCACGATGAGATCGCCGCGGCGAAGTCCGCCACCGAGCAGGCGGTCGAGCGTCGGGAAGCCGGTGGAGATGGTGTCCGCCGCCGGCGCGCCGTCCGCGATCGCGTCGGTGCGTTTGAGCAGCTCGGCGAGTCGCGGCTCGTCGTCGTGTCGCGTCATGGAGCCCAAGTTACGCGGAAGCCGAGCAGCGGCAACAGCTTCGCCGCGGTTCAGCCGCGCGCGCCCGTAAGGCGTCGCACGACGCCATCCAGCTCCGCGAGGCTCGGCTCGTCGAGATGCTTGCGCGCTGCGGCGATCACCGCAGTAAGCGCCTCGGCGAGCTCCGACGCACTCTCGCGCGCGCTCGCGGTCGCGACGCGAGTGAGCGGCGCGCGGAGCGGGCTCGGGAGCGCGAGCGACGCGAACCACCGGCTCGCCCCCGTCGCGCGCGCGGCGCGGAGCGGAGCCGGGAGCGGCGTGCCCGCCACGGGCGTCGACAGCCGCGCGGCCATCAGACAGGCGAGCGCGACCTCACGTCCGCGCCCAAGCGGAGCCTGCCCCGCGTACGTCGCCAGCGCGCGAAAGGGGAAGACGATCGGCCCCACCGCGAAAGGAGGAACGGAGGCGCGCATGGGCAGAGTTAGGGAAAACCAACGAGGGAACGGGGCCTCTCGGGGAGCGTAGATGGAACCAGCCCGCACCGCAAGCACGCGCGCCACGGCCGAGCGCGCTGGCCGCCTCTTTTCCGTCAAACTACATTGTGAGCACATGGCACAGCACCCGAAATCCGTACTCTGGATCGATGATGAGGCCGATCTTCTCGAGTCGCACCGCATCTTCTTGCGGGAGAAGGGTTTCGAGGTAGAATCCGCGACCAATGCGGATGACGCCGTCGAGATGCTCCGGCGCCGCGCGTACGGGATCGTCCTGCTCGATGAACAGATGCCGGGCAAGCGCGGACTCGAGGCGTACCGCGAGATCCGTGAGCTGGATCCTCTCCTTCCGATCATCATGGTCACGAAGAGTGAGGAGGACGCGACGCTGAAGGAGGCGATCGGCGTCGATGTGCGCGACTACCTCGTGAAGCCGATCAATCCGCGCCAGGTGCTCGCGGTGATTACGCGCGTGCTCGATGGTCCGCGCATTCGTCAGCAGGCAATCGCACGCTCGTTCGTCGAACGCTTTCGCGCGATCGAGCTCGATCGGCAGGCACCGCTCGACTGGCGCGGCTGGGTCTCGCGCTACAGCGAGCTCGTCGACTGGGATGTGAGCCTGGCCGAGGCGCGCGAGCAGAGTCTCTACGACTCGCTGCAATCGCTGTATCCGGATATGCGCCGCGAGTTCGCGACGTTCATGCGCAACGCCTACCCGGGGTGGCTGGCGAATCTCGAGGGAGATCGTCCGCCGCTGTCCATCGACGTCGTGAGCGAGTTCCTCCTCCCGATTCTCGAGCGGAATCGTGCGGCAGTGTTCGTGGTGATCGACTGTCTGCGACTCGACCAGTGGGCGGTACTGAGCCCTCTGCTCGCGCCGTTCTTCGAGATCGAGACGACGCACCACTTCTCGATTTTGCCGACGGCAACGCCATACTCGCGCAACTCCCTCTTCAGCGGACTCTTTCCGAGCGAGATCGCGGCGCGATTCCCCGACTGGTGGGGCGAGCGCGAAGACGAATCGCTGAATGCGC
>JBDTXL010000224.1:0-2620 GCA_040006195.1 Gemmatimonadota bacterium
TCAGCGTCGCCGCGAGCGCATCCGTGCGCGCGATGATCACCGTTGGCACATCGAGAACGTCGGACGCAAGGCGCGCCGCGTTGAGCGTGCGCACGAACGAGGCAGTGGGAATGAGTACCTTGCCGCCCATGTGGCCGCATTTCTTCTCGGCCGCGAGCTGGTCTTCGAAGTGGACGCCGCTGGCGCCCGCGTCGATCATCGACTTCATCAGCTCGAACGCGTGGATTGGACCACCGAAGCCGGCCTCCGCATCGGCGACGATCGGGGCGAGCCAGTCGCGACCGGCCTTCCCTTCACTCCACTCGATCTGGTCCGCCCGCATGAGCGCATTGTTGATCCTGCGCACCAATGCGGGCACGCTATTCGACGGGTAGATGCTCTGATCGGGATACGTCTGCGCAGCGAGATTGCCGTCCGCCGCCACCTGCCAACCGCTCATATAGATCGCCTGCAGCCCCGCCTTCACCATTTGCACAGCTTGCGCGCCCGTAAGCGCTCCGAACGTATGAACGTACTCCTTGCTATGCAGAAGCTCCCACAGCTTGGCCGCCCCGCGAGTCGCGAGCGAGTACTCGACCTTCACCGACCCGCGCAGGCGTACGACGTCCTCCGCGGTGTACGTGCGCTCAACCCCGTTCCATCGCGGGTTCTTCGCCCACTTGGACTCCAGCTGGCTCGCCTCGGCGGCGAAGTCGACGTTGCTCATCTCAAACTCCCTGTGTTTTCACCGGATCCGGTCCGGATAATGTTGTCGTTGCTTCGCGTCTACGCGGCCGTAGAAGGCGTGCAGCGATCTATGCGCCGGCGCGTTAACTACGGTGCGCGGGGTGGAAGTCTAAGGCGCCCGACCCCCATTGGCCCTGTCCGGTCGGGTAGGCCCCGGGAGCGTCTTCCGAGGCGCCGGGTAGTATGACGACACGGAACATTCCAATCCCACGCTTTACATCGGCTTACCCAACGCAATATTGGTTCTCGCCTCCCACCTCAGGCCATACGCATGCTAGCTGATACGATCCTTATCATAGACGACGAGCCGCAGATTCGGCGCGTCGTGAAGAATGCGCTCGCGAACGAGGTTTCCTCGGTGCTCGAAGCCTCCGACGGCGCCGAAGGGCTCGCGGTGGCGACGGCTGAACGACCGACACTCGTAGTGCTCGACCTCGGGCTCCCGGACATGGCCGGCATCGATGTTTGCCGCTCGCTGCGCTCGTGGTCCGCCGCGCCCATCGTCGTTCTCTCCGCACGCCACTCCGATCACGAGAAAGCCTCGCTGCTCGACTCCGGCGCCGACGACTACATCACGAAGCCGTTCAGCAATCTCGAGTTCGCCGCGCGCATCAGAGCGAATTTGCGCCGCGCACAAGCGTCGCAGATCGCCGCGAGTGTTCAGCCAATGCAGATCGGATCGCTCGTCGCCGACTTCACCGCGCGCGTGCTGCGCCGCGGCTCGGAGACACTCCATCTCACGCCGATCGAGTGGGAGCTTCTCCGCACCTTCGTCACGCAGGCGGGACGCACGCTGACGCACCAGCAGATCTTCAACGCCGTGTGGGGACGCGCCTTCGGTGATCCGCAGCAATACCTCCGCGTGCACGTCGCAAATCTGCGTCGTAAGATCGAGACGGATCCCGTCCGTCCACAGCTCATCGTCACGGAGCCAGGCGTGGGTTATCGCTTCGAGCTGCCGCGCTAGATGATCCACGCGCCCGAACGCCGATTGACGTCGGCGTTCGTCTGGACTGCGATATTCCTGTTCGCCACGTTCGTAATGGTCGGCGCGCAGGGGGAGATCACCGAGGCGCACGTCGCGCTCGTCTATCTCCTCGTCATCCTCGGCGGCAGCTCCGGCGGCGGGCGCGGCATCGGCTTCACGCTCGCCGTGCTCGCGTTCAGCTCGATCGACTTCTACTTCCAGCCGCCGTATGGGCGCTTCGAAATCTCGAAGCGCCCCGACTGGATGGTGCTCATCGCCTTCATGGCGACCGCGCTCGTGGCGACGCAGCTGCTCGCGCGCGCGAACGAGAAGACCGTCGAGTCGAGTCGTCGCGCGGATGAGATCGACCGACTCGCATCACTCGGCGCCGAGACGCTGAGCACCGGGAGCGCATCGCAGGCGCTCACCGCGATCGCAACGGTCGTGCGCGACACCATCGGCACGGACGCCTGCGAGATCTGGGTGCACCAGGGAGAGATGGCGGCGCCGGAGCTCGCGGCGCAGGCGGGCGCGGGGCTCGGCACGCTCGCGCCGAGCCCGGATCTGGAGCTCCCCGAGGAGGATCCGCGAACGATCGTCGTGCCGCTCCGCGTCCACGCGCGCTCTGTGGGCATGCTCGCGCTCAGGCACCACTCGCCGATCGTGCTCGACGCAGGCGCGCGCCGATTCCTGTCCGCGCTCGCGTACTACGCCGCGCTCGGCATTGAGCGCGTGCGACTGGTCGCCGAGGCGGAGCGCGCAGAAGCCCTGCGCGAGGCCGATCGCCTGAAGGACGCGCTGCTCGCGTCCGTGTCGCACGATCTGCGCACGCCGCTCACGACGATCAAGGCGCTCGCGCACGACATCGCCGGCGATGGCGACGAGCGCGCGGCGACGATCGAGCAGCAGGCGGACCGGCTCAATCGC
>JBDTXL010000225.1:0-2919 GCA_040006195.1 Gemmatimonadota bacterium
TCGTCCGAGCACGAGCGTTGTTGCTATGCCAGGAGCGAGCGGCGGTTAATTTGCCACAAGAAGATACGCTGTCAAGCCTCGCTCCGCCATGCAGATAGCGCTCTTTGTATCGCTCGTAATCGCCATTGTGATGCACTCCACAGCCCGCAGACGCACATGCCCCCTAAGCCATCAGCGCGCGAGTGTCATAACACAATGAGAAGTAAGGCGTTACGGCATCTAAACTCGTCGCCAGTGCGCAAGAGCACTGTCGGCAAGTTTGCGCCGAGCCGTCCGGCGGATATCGTGTGAAGATGGAAACGATTCCCGCGAACACTCTGCCCGCGGACGAGCGCGCCGGCGACACCGTCGTTCGCGGCGCCTGCCCGCACGACTGCCCCGATACGTGCGCGATGCTCGTCACCATCCGCGACGGACGCGCGATCCGCGTTGCCGGCGACCCCGACCACCCGTTCACACGCGGCTTCCTCTGCGCGAAGGTGAACCGCTACGTCGAGCGCACCTATCACACGGACCGTCTGACGCATCCGCTTCGCCGTGTCGGCAGGAAAGGCGAGGGCCGATTCGAGCGCATCACCTGGGACGAAGCGCTCGACGAGATCGCAGCCCGCCTCGGCGACATCGCGCGCTCCGCCGACGGACCGCAGGCGATTCTTCCCTACTCGTACTCCGGTACCCTCGGCCTCGTCCAGGGAGACGCGATGGATCATCGCTTCTTCCATCTCCTCGGCGCATCGATGCTCGACCGAACTATCTGCTCGGCCGCCGGCGGCGTGGGGCTCAAGATGACGTTGGGTGCGAGCATCGGCGCCGACCCGGAGGGAATTCCGGAAAGCGATCTCGTACTCCTCTGGGGGACCAACACGCTCACGTCCAATCCGCATCTCTGGCCCTTCGTTCGCGCCGCGCGCGATCGCGGCGCGCGCGTTATAGCCATCGATCCGCTCCGCACGCGCACCGCCGATCAATGCGACGAATGGATCCCGATCAGGCCCGGCACCGACGCGGCGCTCGCACTTGGGATCATGCACGTCCTCTTCGCCGAGCATCTCGAGGACACCGACTATCTCGAGCGCTACACGATCGGCGCACCGGAACTTCGAGCGCGCGCGGCCGAGTACACGCCCGAGCGCGTCTCCGAGATCACCGGGATTCCAGCCGAGCGCATCAGGACGCTCGCGCGCGAGTACGGCCGCGCGAAGGCCGCGTTCGTGCGCATCAACTACGGGTTGCAGCGACACGGTGGCGGCGGGATGGCCGTGCGCACCATCGCGTGTCTCCCCGCAATCACGGGGCATTGGCGCCGCGCCGGCGGCGGGGTGCAGCTCTCATCGAGCGGCAACTTCCAGTTCAACCGCGCGAAGCTGCTCCGCGCCGATCTCGCGCCGCCAGTTCGCACGATCAACATGATCCGCCTCGGCGAGGCACTCACCACGCCAGATGCGGGAGTGGGCGGCCCTCCCGTGCGTGCGCTCGTCGTCTTCAATTCGAATCCCGCGGCCGTCACGCCCGACCGGAGCGAGGTTGTGCGCGGTCTCGCGCGCGAGGATCTGTTCACCGTCGTGATGGAGCACTTCCGGACCGACACCGCCGACTGGGCCGACATCGTCCTCCCGGCAACGACGCAGCTCGAACACTGGGACGTACACTACTCGTACGGGCATCACTACGTCACGCTCAACCGGCCATCGATCGAGCCGGTCGGCGAGTGCAAGCCGAACAGCGAGATCTTTCGCCTCATCGCCGCTCGCATGGGCATCGATCATCCCGTGATGCGCGACGACGACCTCGAGCTCATTCGCCAGGCGCTCGACACCACGAGCGACAAGCTGAAAGGAGTGACGCTGGAGGCGTTGCTCGACAAGGGA
This sequence comes from Gemmatimonadota bacterium, assembly GCA_040006195.1. Lineage (GTDB taxonomy): Bacteria > Gemmatimonadota > Gemmatimonadetes > Gemmatimonadales > Gemmatimonadaceae > FEN-1250. The sequence continues at coordinate 1,869 of JBDTXL010000225.1, forward strand.
TGGTCCCGGCTCAACCTGCCGCGCCCCTATCTCCCCTTCGCCGAGGGTGCGTTCCCGACGCCGAGCGGCAAGTGCGAGCTGTTCTCGCAACGGCTCGAGGACATGGGGTTCGATGGGCTCGCGACGTACACGGCGCCCTACGAATCGCGCACCAGCTCGCCCGAGCTCGCCGCACAGTTCCCGCTCTCGCTCATCTCGTCGCCGGCGCATCAGTTTCTCAACTCGACGTTCGTGAATGTCGACGCCCTGCGCCGCGGCGCACGCGAGCCCGAGCTGATGATCCACCCGGACGATGCGACCCCGCGAGCGGTGCTCGACGGCACCCGCGTGGAGGTGCACAACGAGCGCGGGAGCTTCAGCGCCGTCGCGCGCGTGAGCGACGCGGTGAGCGAGGGGACTGTGTGGTCGCCGTCGATCTGGTGGACCAAGTTTTCGAAGGACGGCCGCAACGCCAACGACACCACCTCGCAGCGCGAGACCGACCTCGGCCACGGGCCCGTTTTCTACGACAATCTGGTGGAGGTGTCGCCGGTCACCGCAGAGGACTAGCGGACGACGCCCTCACCGCTGTAGGCTGAACCAACGTACGTTTTCACCCTGCCGCATCGGAGCTGCTAGTGTCGTCGTCGCACCCGGAAACCCTCGGCGCCCTCAGAAAGTCGCCGTACGCTGTCCCATCACTCGCGCGCCGTTCCGTGAAGGACGAAGTGCGCGCCAATCTTCTCGCCCGCCTCGCGAAGGGCGGCCCCATCTTCGCCGGCGTCGTCGGCTACGATGAGACCGTCGTTCCCCAGATCGTGAATGCGCTGCTATCGCGCCACAACTTCATCCTGCTCGGCCTGCGTGGCCAGGCGAAGTCGCGTATTCTCCGCTCGCTCGCGACGCTGCTCGACGAGGTGATTCCCGTCGTTGCAGGCAGCGAGATCAACGACAATCCGTTCGCGCCAATCTCGAAGTTCGCGAAGATGCGAATCGCCGAGATGGGCGACGACACACCGATCGCGTGGCTCGATCGCGATTCGCGCTACGTCGAGAAGCTCGCGACGCCGGA
>JBDTXL010000226.1:0-6703 GCA_040006195.1 Gemmatimonadota bacterium
AGCGCGCGCGCGAATATCACGACGAGACGCTGCCGGCCGAGTACTTCAAGAGCGCCGAGTTCTGCGCGATGTGCGGGCCGAAGTTCTGCTCGATGCATCACTCGCGCACGATCGACGACGGGATAGCGCAGCTCGCGAAGGAGCTGGCGGAGAGGGAGACGGCGCTGACGGGTTCCGACGTAACCGCTGAAATCGACCGCGTGATCGCCTCCGTCGGCGGGGACGACTAGCACTCCAATGGCAATGACGGGCAAGGAGCGCGCGGCACTCCGCGCGCAGGCGCACCATCTCTCGGCTACAGTGCATGTCGGCCAGCACGGTCTCACGCGTGCGCTCGTCAACTCGCTCGACGACGCGCTCCGCACGCACGAGATGGTGAAGGTGCAGCTCGTGAAGAACGCGGACGTCACGGCGAAGCAGGCGGCGGCCGAGCTGGCGGAGGCGGTGAAGGCGGAGGTCATCCAGGTGATCGGGCGAACGACCACTCTTTATCGGTATAATCACGATCTGGAGCACGGCTCCGGCGTGGCTCCGGCTTGGATCAGGTAGTCCGCTAACGGGCTGACGGGCGTCCCTGTTGGAGGCCCGATTTTCGCCTTAATTTCCAAGGCGAACTGTAGCGCGAAAGTACAACGTCGAGGGCTGAATGCCGTACGTCATCACCGAAGCTTGCATCAACATCAAGGACAAGGCGTGTGTCGACGTCTGTCCTGTCGATTGCATCTATGAAGGTCCGAACCAGCTCTTCATCAAGCCCGACGAATGCATCGACTGCGGCGCGTGCGAGCCCGAGTGCCCGGTCACGGCCATTTTCCCCGAAGAAGACGTTCCCGCGAACCTGAAAGACTTCATCGCGCTGAACAAGGACGTCTTCGACCAGCCGGATCCGCCGGGACGGCCGACGCGGTAGTAGACATGCGCGAGTGAGCTCGGGACTCGTTACGTCGATGCCCATGCAAGTCCGCCACGCCACTTCCGCAGATCTCCCCGCCACCCGCTCGGCCTACGCCCACGGTCGCGATCTTCAGCGCGCCACCGGCTCGCCCCTCTGGCCCGACTTCACCGACGCAGCTATCCTCGCCGAGATAGACTCCGGCGCTCTGCATCTCGTCGCAGATGATGATGCGCTCGTCGGCGTCTTCTCCGCCGTGTACGAAGATGCGCCGCTCTGGGGCGAGCTCGAACGCGGCGCCCACATCTATCTCCACCGCATCGCCCGCGCGCCATCGTACACTGGCCGCGGTCTCGTCGACGCCGTCATCGCCTGGGCGCTCGAGTGCGCCGAGACGCTTGGCAGCGAGGGTCTCCGCATGGACACGTGGGCAAGCAACTCCGCCCTCATCGCGTACTATGAGAAACGCGGCTTCACCCTCCTCGGCACGAAGCGAATCCCCGACGACTCACCGCTACCCAACTATCGCGGCATCGAGCTCGCCCTCCTCGAGCGCCCGCTTGCGCGCTAGTCTCGCACGCACCACTTAAGGCGTCGCACCTGCGCGCGTCGGCAACTGTCGCTTCGACCAGTCCTCGTACGATCCATCGTACAACTTCACCGGCAGCCCGAGCGACCGCGCGGCGAGATACGTCGTACTCGCGCGATACCCCACCCAACAGTACGTGACGACGGTATCGCCCGGCTGCATGCGGTCGGCGAAGAGCTTGCGCATCGCGGCGCGATTCTTCAGCGGCGCACCACCCCGCGAGCCGCTGTCGCCTTGAAATAACTGCTCCCACTGCAGCTGTCGCGCACCCGCCAAATGCCCCGCGCTCGGCATACCGTGCCGCATCGCCGTGCCGAGATACTCGCCGTCGCTGCGCGTATCTATCAGCGCGAGCCCCGGCTTCCCGATTCGCGCCTGGATCCACGGTGCGTCCGCAATCACGTTCGCGCGCACGTGCGGATGCATCGAGCCTCGCGAGACGGCTGGGATCTTCGTGGACAGCTCTCGCGATTCCGCGCGCCACTTCGGCACTCCGCCATCGAGAAACGACACGCGGTCGTGGCCGAGGTAGTCGAGCACCATCACGACACGCGCCGCGGCCGGCGCCTCGCTCGAGTACGCGACCACGACGCGCGATGCGTCTGATACGCCAAGGCCCTCGAATATCTCGCGCAACTTGTCGACCGGCGGCATCTCGGAATCGAGACCGCCGTTTTCGATCTCGATGTCCGTGTACCCGACCTTGCGCGCGCCGGGGATGTGCGCGGTCGCATACGGCACGGCGCCGCCCATGTTCATGTCCATGTCGACCTGCAGCACGACCACGCGCGGGTCGTTGAGATGCGCCGCGAGCCACGCGGTCGACACGATCAGCGAGTCCGGTGATTGCTGAGCCGGAGCGGACGTCAGGCCGCCGGCGAACATCGCGGCTGCGATCAGAAAAAGGTGTGTGCGGCGCATTCCTTCTCCAAAGAAATACGAGGTGGGAATGATGCAGCGAGCGATAGCCCTCACCCCCGCGGCACCCGCCGCCGCTCCCGCCCGAGCACGAACCACCCGCACGCCCCGAGCACCGGCACGCACACCACGATCCCGGTCCACACCATCTTCGCCGGCTTGCCGTGCCTCTTCCCCAACCAGATACTCGCCAACGACAAAACAGCCAGAATGATCCACGCCGACGCGAACCACAGCGGCCATGTCGTTCCGCCAGCCAACATCGACTTGTCCGGCGGTACCTGCATCATTTGCGAGCGAGCACTCGCTCCGCCGCTGCCACGATGTGGGTCGCAGTCATTCCGTACTTCTCGAGCAGATCGTCGGGCTTCCCACTCTCCGCGTACTGATCGCCGAGATCCACGTACTCCACCGGCGCCGGTGTTCCCGCCACGAGCGCCTGCGCCACCGCGCTCCCAAGCCCGCCATGATGCATGTGCTCCTCGGCCACCACGAACGCACCCGTCTCGTGCGACGCACGCTCGAGCGCCGCGGCATCGAGCGGCTTGATGGTGTGCATGTCTATCACCCGCGCCTCCACGCCCTTCTTCGCCAGCGCATCCGCGGCGATCAGCGCCTGCGCCACGAGCAATCCGTTCGCTACGATGGTCAGGTCGTGTCCATCGCGAACCTGAATCGATCGCCCGAACTCGAAGTGCACATCCTTCTCGTGCACCATGTACGTCTTCGGCCGGCCGAGTCGCAGATACACCGGGCCCTCGTGCTCCGCCGCCGCCTTCACCGCTGCACGCATCGTGTGCTCATCACTCGGAATGCACACGATGAAGCCCGGCAGCGCACACGCGAGCGCGACATCCTCCACGCTCTGCTGACTCACGCCATCCTCGCCTATCGAAATCCCGCCGTGCGAGCCCGCAACCTTCACGTTGAGCTTCGGATATGCCGCGCCCATCCGCAGCTGGTCGAAGCCCTTGCAGAGAATGAAAGCCGCGAAGCTGGAGATGAACGGAATCTTCCCGCTGCTCGCCAGCCCGCTCGCAATTCCCACCATGTTCGCTTCCTGGATCCCGATATTGAAAAACCTCTCGGGAAAGACCTTTCCAAACGTCCAGCTGAACGTCGACTTCGCGAGATCCGCGTCGATGACGACGATGTTCTTGTTCTCCGTCCCCACTTTTAGCAGCGCCTCGCCATACGCCTCGCGCGTTGCTCGGCCCATCGTCAGCGTCGTTCCAGTCGTCGTCATCGCTCAGTCCGTCAGCTGTGAGAGAGCAACCTCGAGCTGGTCCGCGCTCGGCGATTTGCCGTGGAAGTCGTTGTTGTTCTCCATGTACGTCACGCCCTTTCCCTTCACGGTGTGCGCGATGATGCACACGGGCACATCGTGCGATTCCTTCGCCTGTATGAGCGCGACACGCACGGCGCCGACATCGTGTCCGTCCACCTGGATCACGCGCCATCCGAACGACTCGAACTTCGCGTCGAGCGGCGTCAGCGAGTTGATGTCCTCCACCGCGCCATCGAGCTGATATCTGTTCGAGTCCACGATCGCGGTGAGCGAGCCGAGCTCGTAGTTCCCCGCGGTCATCGCCGCCTCCCACACCTGCCCCTCCTGACACTCGCCGTCGCCGAGGAGCACGTACGTGCGAAAGGATTTCCCGTCGAGCCGCGCGGCGAGGGCGTGTCCGACGCCTACCGACAGGCCCTGTCCCAGCGATCCGGTCGACGCCTCGATGCCCGGCGTCAGCCCCTGCACGGGATGTCCCTGCATCCGCGAGTTCACCTGACGCAGCGTCATCAGCTCGCTCACCGGGAAGTAGCCGCTCTCCGCAAGCGCCGCGTACAGCGCCGGCACACCATGGCCCTTCGACATGATGAAGCGATCGCGATCCGGCCACAGTGGATTCTTGGGATCGTGCTTGAGCACGCGTCCGAAATAAAGCGCAGTGATGATGTCGACAGCCGAAAGAGATCCGCCTGGATGCCCGCTATTCGCGGCGGCGATCATCTTGACGACGTGCAGCCGCAGCGCTCGCGCAATCTGCGCCAGCTCGGCTGTGGAAACTGTGGGGGACGCGGCCTTCATCGTGCTCCGGGCGGGGAGGGATCTCAACAAGATCGAAAGATAGGCGCCCGGAGCCTCTATCTCAATTTCGCGCCCGCTCGCCCGCCGCAAGGGGGAGAACGAACGTTACGCCGAGCGCTCGAGCGTCAACGTGAAGCTCGCGCCGTCGCCGGGCACGCTTTGAACGGACAGCTCGCCGCTCATCGCGCGGGCGAGATTCCGCGAGATCGCGAGCCCGAGCCCGGTACCCTCCGTGGGCCGTGTGAACCCCTCGTCGACGCGCACGAACGGCTCGAAGATCCGCTCCTGCTTCTCCAGCGGAATCCCGCGCCCGGTGTCTTTCACGCTGATCGACACTGTCGACTCGGTCGACTCGCAGTGCAGGCTGATCGAGCCCTCCGTCGGCGTGAACTTGATCGCGTTCGTGATGAGGTTGAGCAAAATCTGTTCGAGCTTTTCCGGATCGGCGCTCGCGTGCAGCTCGTCCGAGCACGAATCGGTGTCGAAGTGCAGCCCCTTCGCCATGAGCTGCGGTAGAATCAGCGGCTCGATCGAGCTGAACACTGTCGCGACGTTCACGTTCCTGATCGTCACGGCCACGTGTCCACTCTCGAGCTTGGCGAAGTTCAGCACGTCGTTCACGAGGCGCAGCAGTACGCGCTGGCTCGCCTTGATACGCGCGAGATCTTCGCGCTGCGTCGGTGTGATCGGACCGCGAATCTCCATGTCCAGCAGCTCGACGTACCCGGCGATCGCATTGAGCGGCGTGCGTAGCTCGTGACTCATGTTCGCGAGGAACTCGCTCTTTGCGCGATTCGCATTCTCGGCCTCGGTGCGCGCGACCTCTGCCTCCTCACGCGCCCTCTTCTCCGACTCGTACAGCCGCGCATTCTCGTGCACCAGTTGCGCGCGGTCGAGCGCCTCTGCCAATTTCGCATTTTCCACCGGCGCCGCGGTCTGATCGGCGAGCGCCGAGAGCAGCCACTCGTCGTCGGCAAAGCCGTTCAGATCATCGGCGTCGTCCTTCGGGCGCACGACCGCGAGCAGCCCGGTCACCTTCCCGCCAACCACGAGCGGCACGCCAATGAATCCATCCGGCGAGCCCGCGCCGAGCAGTCCGGTGAGACGCGTGATCAGCGATTCATCGAACGACTCGCGGAAGCGCTCGACGACATCGGCACTCACCCCGTACGCGGCGCGCACGCGCAAAAGCCCTTCGTCGTCCGTCAACATCAGGATCGCCTTTTCGGCGCCGAGCATCTCCGCCGCCTGGTCCGTCGCCAGGCGGAGAATGTCCTTGAGCGACGTCGCGTACGTAAAGGCGCGACTGACATCGGTGAGCCGGTGCGCGCGACTCTCGCGCGAGCTGTTGACCGAGTCTCCGCGCTCGAGCGTACTCACGATACGCGCGCGCCGGCCGCGCTGATCTCGAGCTGGCGCACCACGGGATCGTGCGCGGAGTTGCGCGTTTTGACCACGCGAATCGTGCGACGCGTGCGCTCCTCACCGCCGAGCGTGATCGCGAGCACGTTGTCGGACATGTAGCTGAAGCGCTGCTCGCTGCCATCGACACCGCGGCCGTTCGAGATGCCGGATTCGAAGGTCAGCAGGCTCGTCACGCCATTCACCGCGAAGTGCTGGACGAGCGAATAGAGATAGTCGTGCAGCCGCTTTGGATCGCTCGCCGCCGTTGCGAGATCGCCAACGGCGTCGATCACCACTCGCCGGATGGTTCCGCCCTTGATGCGATCGAAGATACCGATGACGATACTGTCGATCTGCAGCTCGACCGGTGACGCATACATGAATTCGAGGCCGCCTGCTTTTATCGCGGAGAGATCGGCGCCAAGATTCGCAAACGAGCGCGCGAGCTGCGCCGGATTCTCCTGGAAGTTGACGTAGAGCGTCGGCTCCTTCCGCGCCAGCCCTTCGAGGGCAAAGTGCATCGCGACCGTGGTCTTCCCGGAGCCGGTGGGCCCAACGAGCAGCGTGGTCGTGCCGGACCAGACGCCGCCGTCCACCATGGAGTCGAGCCCGGCGACGCCGAGCGAGCTGCGATCGACGCGCGGCGTGTACGTCGTCGCGATGCGCGGAGAGACGAGCCGCGGGAAGAGTTGAATACCGTCATCCGTGATCCTGAACGCGTGCTGCCCCTCGCTGTACGATGATCCGCGCAGCTTGAGCACGCGCAGGTATCGCTCGTCCCGCGTGCCAAGCGGCTGGCGCGCAAGCTGGATGA
>JBDTXL010000227.1:0-1663 GCA_040006195.1 Gemmatimonadota bacterium
TTGTAGTCGAAGTGCCACCACTCCGCGTGATACACCGTGAAGCCCTCGGCCTCCATCGCGCGGCGGAGCAGGGCGCGGTACCAGCGCTGGAGCGCGGTGCCGCCCGGATAGTTCGCGAACGAGCGGTCCGACGTCTCGTCGTACGTGCCCGGCATGTCGACGGGCTTTCCCGTCGAGCGATCGTAGATCGTGATGTCCGCAGCCGCGCCGCGATTGTGACGCGAGCCGTCGGCCGGGTCGGCGACGAAGATCTTGTCGGCCTCTGGCACCGCGTCCCAGAACATCTTCGTCACGTACCACGGCCGATAGCTGTCGTGGACGAGAATGCCGTAGCCCTTCGTCATCAGAAACCGATGCGCACGCACGAGCGCTTCGGCAGCCGGGCGCTGCAGAAATGCGCGCGCCTGCGGATAAAACTTATTGCCGAGGAAGTTGTTCGTGGTAGCGTAGCGCACTTCGAGGTGGATCGTGCTGTCGAGCGTCGTGAGCTCGACGAGATCGGGTGTGCGCGGGCGATTGTGCTCGATCGGAGGCGACGCGGCGCGCGCCTCGCGCTCGAGATCGGCGAGCGGGCGTACCGGCGTGACGCGGAGCTGGTTCCCGGATGCGGGTCCGATCGCGCGCCGCGGAAACCACACCTTGCCGACGTGAACGCCGGTGACCGCGCCCCTCTTATCGCGAGAGAAGGACACCGGCTCCGCGTCGTAGAGCGATGCGGCGGGGAAGCTGAACGTCGAATCCGTCTTCCGTGTGAGCGGCGACTCGAAGAACCACTCGATGAGCGCCTCGAGATGCCCGCGCTTCTCGAGGATGTAGAGGATGTCGTGATCCCAGCCGTACTCGCCGACGAGACGCGCGAGCGTCGGACGCAGCGGTGCCGACTTCGGTTCGGCGACACGAACGAAGCGCTTTCCTCCGGCCTCGAGCGCACCGCCGCGCTCGACGAGTGAGGCTCCGTAGGCGATGCGGTCGTCCTGGACGAGCGTATCCCCGCGAAGGCGAAGCGAGCTGCGAAAGCCTCCCCGATCGGATTGGAAGACGAGCTGCGTCGCCGTCGATGGCGAATCCGACGGCGCGGTGAAGAAGGTGAGATCGAACGCCGAGCTGCCGGACGCCCAGCGGCCCGCGAGCTTCGCGGCATCCGCCGCGGGAATCGGAGTGGTCTCCGTCCACGGCGGAATCGGGCGGTGCTGCCGCATCGCGAGCATCGCGCGAAGAGCAGCCTCCGCGACGCGCGACGTCACGATGTTCGCCACGTCGAGCGTCGTGACGACGGCGACGCCGAGGCTGTCGTCGGGAAGCATGAGCGCCTCGGTGGCGAAGCCGTAGATCGCGCCGCCGTGTCCGACCATGCGGCGTCCGTCGAGCGTGTCGAGTTGAAAGCCGATGCCGAAGCCTGTGCGATCGCCAGCGGCAGCGAACTGCGGCGTCCACATCTCGGCCAGCGATGCGGGTGCGAGCACCCGTCCGCGTGCGCCCTCCCCGCGCGCGAACATCGCGCTCATGAAGCGACAGAGATCGTTGACGGTGGTGTAGAGCGAGCCCGCGGGCGACTCGCCGAGCTGAAAGCCGGGCGCAACGAAGCGGCGGCCGTCATAGGTCCACATATAGCCGACGGCGAGGCGCGGTGCGAGCGCGGGAGTGAGCTCGAACGCGCTCTCAT
>JBDTXL010000228.1:0-2175 GCA_040006195.1 Gemmatimonadota bacterium
TCATGTGCTACAACTGCCTGAACGCGCTGCCGCACGTGAAGGATCTCTACGCCAAGTACAAGGATCGCGGCTTCGTGGTGATCGGCGTCCACACCCCCGAGCTCGGACCCGAGCGCGTGCCGGAGAATGTGCGGGCCGCCGTCAAGCGGCTCGGCATCGAATTCCCGGTGGCAATCGACAATGGTAACAGGATCTGGAACGCCTACCACAATCAATATTGGCCCGCGTCCTATTTCGCTGATGCGACCGGCAAGATGCGCTTCTACAACTTCGGGGAAGGACGCTACGACGAGCAGGACAAGGTCGTCGCGAAGCTGCTCGCCGAGCGTGACGCGGCGGCGAGCGCGGAAAAAACATCTCGCTAAAGCACCTTCCCATAGCAGAGGCACTCCTGTTTTCCCACGTACATTCCGTAATTCGGAATCCGCTCGTACCCCAGCGTTTCGTACAGCGCGATCGCGGCGTGCTGCAGCGGGCGAGTTTCCAGCCACACCGTCGTGTATCCGCTCTCGAACGCGAGCCGCTCGAGCATCACGAGCATCGCCTTCGAGTATCCGCGCCCGCGATACTCGGGTTCCACGAACATCCGCTTGATCTCCGCGATCCCCGGAGAAAGCGGGCGAAAGGCGCCGCACGCCACCGCTCGCGAGTCGACGCGGCCGATGAAGAATCCGCTCCCTGGAACGAGCACATCCTCCGGCTTGAAGTTCCCGGCCCCGTCGATCTTGTGATCGTAGAGCGCGGTAATTTCCTTCGACATCGCGCTGATGAGCGCGGCGGCTTCGGGCTCGCGGGCATCGACGCGCAAGATCTCGAGGGCGGACGGGTGCTGAGGCATCGGCGACGGGAGGTGCGGGAGAATACCAAGCGTTGAAATATCGCTCCCCGGCGGCGCGCTTCAACTCAAAGTAGATTCCACCGCATGACTCCTCCTTCCGCACCCGTGCCCCCCGCAAGCGCACAAGGCAAATGTCCGAGCTGCGGCGAGCCCGCGAGCGGACACTTCTGCGCCACTTGCGGCTCGCCCCTCGCTGGTGCGCGCTGCGCCGCGTGCGCCACGATCCTCACCCCCGGCGCAAAGTTCTGCCATCGCTGCGGCAACGCCGCCGGCGCGCCCGGTGTGCGCTCCGCTGCCGGCGCGACAACGCTGCCATGGGCGATCGCCGGCATCGCGCTCGTCGCCTTTGTCGCGCTGCTCGCGGGCCAGCGCTTTCGCTCCACTCCGCCCGTGGACGCCGCGCAGGCACAAGCGCAGGCGCAGGGGGCGCCGCAGGGAGAAGATGCGCGCGGAGGGGGCGCACCCCCGGATGCCAACGCGCAAGGCATTCGCGCGCCCGACATCTCCAACATGTCGCCGCGGGAGCGCGCCGACCGCCTCTACGATCGCATCATGCGCCTCGACACCGAGGGGAAGAAGGACAGCGTCCTCTTCTTCGCGCCAATGGGCATCGCCGCATATCAGGCGGTCTCGGACCCCGATGCCGACGCACGCTTCGATATGGGACGCATCTCCGTGGTCGCGGGCGCGCTCCCCGTCGCCAGGAGCGAGGCCGACAGCATCCTCGCCAAGCAGCCGACGCATCTCCTCGGCCTCGTCCTCGCGATGCAGGTCGCGCGCGCGAGCGGCGACAACGCCGGCGCATCCGCATATCGCGCGAAGATCCACGCTGCGCAGAAGTCCGAGCTCGCGAAGAAGCTCCCCGAGTACGACCGACACAACGCCGACATTCGAGACGCGCTCGCGGACAAGTAGGCCGCGCGCGCCGGACACTTCAGACGGACCCATGCCGATCAAAACGATCCACGTCGCCCACAGCCCCGACTCCGACGATGCCTTCATGTTCTACGCGCTCGCCGAGGGGAAGATCGATACCGGCGATCTCCGCTACGTGCACGAGCTGCAGGACATCGAGTCGCTCAATCAGCGCGCGCTGAAGGCCGAGCTCGAGGTCACCGCGGTTTCGATTCACGCGTACGCCTATCTCACCGATCGTTACGCGCTTCTCCCGCACGGCTCATCGATGGGCGACCGCTATGGACCGCGCCTCGTCGCGCGCTCGCCGATGACGAGGGTCGATGTACGCGGCAAGCGCATCGCGATCCCGGGTCCGCTCACCACGGCGTATCTCGCGATGCAGCTCTACGAGCCGGACTTCGAAGCCGTGATGACGCCCT
>JBDTXL010000229.1:0-6563 GCA_040006195.1 Gemmatimonadota bacterium
CTTCTCCGGCGACCATGTTGAGATTCTCCCATCCGCCCACCGAGAAGAGCACCGGTACGAATGCCGCCGCAAGCCCGGTCATGAGCGGGGGAATCTTCTCCGCCGATGCGACAGGCAGCGGTGCAGGGATGCGATTCCACAACACCACCACGCCGAGGATGAGTGCGCCCAGCGCGACGAGCTTGCTCATGACGAGCGTGTTCTGCACGGCGGCGCCGAGCCGGAGGCCCCGATAGTTCGTCGCCGTGAGGAGGAGAAGCACGGAAACGGCGACCACGGTCGTGCCACCGATCGGCGCGAGATCGAAGAAGCGGCCGACGTAGTTCGCGAAGGCGAGCGCCACCGCTGCGGCAGCGCCGCTCGCAATCGTGGTCAGAATCATCCAGCCGTAGACGAAGGCCGCGCGCTCGCCGAAAGCGCGCCTGATGTAGACGAACGGCCCCCCCGCATCGGGAAGCATCGCGCCGAGCTCGGCGAATGTCAGCGCCCCGGCCAGCGCCACGAAGCCGCCGGTCATCCAGATCGCGAACACCCACTCGCCCGTCGGCAGCGTGCGCGCCACCTGTGCCGGTGTGAAAAAGATTCCGCCGCCAATGATCCCGCCGACGACGATCATCGTCGCCGAGAGGAGGCCGAGCTCGCGATTCAGTGTGCGGGGTGCGCCGTCTGTTTCACGCGTGACGATGTCGGCTTCGGTCATGCGGGAAGTTGCACCCCGGATAGTTTCTCGCAAGCGGCGATGAGTGCGTCCCGCACTGCGAGTCACGCGCGGCGGGAAGCACCGCGCGAACATGCTTGTGAAAGAAGTACTCTCCGCCGCCCGTTTCGAGCCCATCGGCCGAGCCAGTGATGAGTATCCGGGCCATCTATGCGCTCGGCCCCAGGAAGCGCGCGAGAAATGGCGCGGTGCGGCTTCCTATCGCGCGCGCCACCTCCTCCGGCGTGCCCTCCGCGACGATGCGCCCGCCCTCGTCGCCTGCGCCCGGGCCTATGTCGATCACCCAGTCGCTTCCCGCGACGACGCGCATGTCGTGTTCGACGACGATCACGGTGTTCCCCGCTTCGACGAGCCCGTCGAGCTGCGCCATCAGCTTCTCGACGTCCGACGGATGCAGACCGGTCGTCGGCTCATCGAGCACGTACAGCGTGGCGCCGCGCTGCTGGCGCTGCAGCTCCGTCGCGAGCTTGATGCGCTGCGCCTCGCCACCCGAGAGCTCCGTGGCCGGCTGCCCGAGTCTCAGGTAGCCGAGGCCGACCTCGCGCACGACACCGAGCGAACGCTCGAGCGCGCTCTCGCCCTCGAAGAAGGCGAACGCGTCGTCGACCGTCATGCCGAGCACCTCGGCGATGTTCTTCTCGCGATATTGAATCTCGAGCGTCTTCGCGTTGTAGCGCGCGCCGTGGCAGGTGGGGCAGGGCGCGTACACGCTGGGCAGAAAGAGCAGCTCGACCATCACGAACCCTTCACCGTCGCACGTCTCGCAGCGGCCCTTCGCGACGTTGAAGGAGAAACGGCCGGCATCGTAGTGGCGTGCCTTCGCTGCCTTCGTCGCCGCGAAGAGCTTTCGCACGTGATCGAAGAGCCCAGTATACGTCGCGAGATTCGAGCGCGGCGTTCTTCCGATCGGCTTCTGGTCCACGCGCACGAGCCGCTTGATGTGCTCCATCCCTGACGTGATGCATCCGTCGAGCGGCGTCGGCGCCGTGCGCTCGAGCTCCTCGCCCTCTTCTGCCTCGAGCGGGATCTCCTGCCCGAGCGCATCGGCGACGAGCTCGACGAGCGCCTGGCTCACGAGGCTCGACTTGCCCGAGCCTGACACGCCAGTGACGGTGGTGAAGACGCCGATGGGGAGCCGCGCATCGAGCTTCTCGAGATTATTGCGCGTGATCCCCTCGAGCTCGAGCCACCCCTTCGGCTCGCGCACCGAGCGGGCCGGCAGGACATAGTTGCCGAAGAGATGCCGCCGCGTTTGCGACGCCTCGACATTCTCGAGGCCGGCCGGAGGCCCGCTGTACAGGATGTGGCCGCCGTTCTCCCCCGCCGCAGGGCCGACGTCCACGATCCAGTCGGCGCAGCGAATGACATCGAGATCGTGCTCGACGACGAAGAGCGTGTTCCCCGATGCCTTGAGCCCATCGAGTGCGACGAGGAGCGCCTCGGTGTCGGCGGGGTGCAGACCGGCTGACGGCTCGTCGAGCACGTAGACGACGCCGAACAAATTCGAGCGCACCTGGGTCGCGAGGCGCAGCCGCTGTAGCTCGCCCGGCGAGAGCGTCGGTGTGCTACGGCCGAGCGCGAGATAGCCGAGTCCGAGATCGAGGAGCACTGAGAGTCGCGCGCAGAGATCCTGCGCGATCCGTAGCGTGACGACGGCCTTTTCGGGATGACGCGCCTCATCCTTCGCGCGACCGTGCGCGGTACCGTCGGCGTACGGGGACATGATCTCGTCGAGCTTCTTGATCGGAAGCGCCGAGATGTCCGCGATGTCGTAGCCCGCGAACTTCACGGAAAGCGATTCGAGCCGCAGCCGCTTGCCATGGCAGAGCGGGCATCCGGTACTCTCCATGTATTGCGACACGCGACGCTTCATCATCGCGCTGTCCGAGTTCGCGAACGTCTGCAGCACGTAGCGCCGTGCTCCGGTGAAGGTGCCCATGTAGCTCGGCTCCTCCTTCCTCTTGAGCGCGCGACGCACCTCTGCCGGCGTGTATCCGGCATACACCGGCACCTGCGGCTGCTCGTCGGTGAAGAGGATCCAGTCGCGCTCCTTCTTCGGCAGCTCGCGCCACGGCTTGTCGACGTCGTAGCCCATGGTGACGAGAATGTCTCGCAGATTCTGCCCCTGCCACGCGGTGGGCCATGCGGCGACCGCACGCTCCCGAATGGTGAGCGAGTCATCTCGGACCATCGAACGTTCGGTCACCTCGTACACGCGTCCGAGCCCGTGGCAGCGCGGGCACGCGCCCGCGGGGGTGTTCGCCGAGAAGGCCTCGGCCTCGAGATGCTCCTGCTTCGGAGGGTACGTGCCCGCGCGCGAATAGAGCATGCGCAGCAGATTCGACAGCGTCGTCACGCTGCCGACGGAGGAGCGCGTGGTCGGCGAGCCGCGCTGCTGCTGAAGCGCGACGGCCGGCGGCAGTCCGTCCACCTCGTCGACGTCCGGAACCGCCATCTGGTGGAACAGTCGACGCGCATACGGCGAGACCGACTCGAGATAGCGCCGCTGCGCCTCGGCGTAGAGCGTACCGAAGGCGAGCGAGGATTTTCCGGAGCCGGATACACCGGTGAATACGACGAGCGAGTCGCGCGGAATGTCGACGTCGATGTTCTCGAGATTGTGCTCGCGCGCGCCGCGCACGTGCACGAATCCGGTGGAGTCCTTTACCGGAGCGGAGCGGTTGTACGGATTCGATTTCGACATGCGCCGGTCACCCGCCCGGATTGATGATCATGACGAGCTGATCGCCCGTGCTGACGTCGATCTCTTCGGAGATCGGCGAGCGATGACCGCCGATCGGGTCGGCGAGGAAGCGCAGATACGTGGTTCCGCCGATCAGGTAGCGCGGAATCGTGAGCACCGTCGTCCTGTTTCCCTGCGCGATGCCGAGGCGGGTGCGCTGACCGTTCACGAGTACGTAGACCGTCATGTCGCTGAAGTCGCCATTCTGAATATCGATCGTGGTTGCCGCCTCGGTGTCGACGCGCTTCGAACCGCCCGCGCTCGCGCATCCGAGCCCGAACGCAAGCATGGCGAGGAGTAGCGGGGCGGGGCGGAGGAACCGTCTCATGAAGTCACGCGCAGTGTGGGCATTGTCACGGGTGCAATGCAAGAGTGGGGCGACGGGAGAGTCGGAGCCAGGTGGGCGCGGCCGTGGCTGTAGATTTCGCTGACGCCGATCCAACGTTTCCCACACGTACGAGCACTCGCGTGACGCCTCACCACGATCCCGCTGCCGCATCGCTTCTCGCGCTCGAGGAGGACACTCGGGCGGAGGCCGGACAACTCTTCGTCGATCTCGTCGCCGGCTATTTCGCGGCGACACGCTCCGAAGGCGGACGTGTCTCGACGCCACGGAGCGCGAGCGAGCTGTTCGCACGCTTCGACGAGCCGCTGCCGGCGGGAGGGCGACCGCTCGCGGACGTCGTCGCGCGACTTTCCACGGACGTCATCGCCGACGCAAATCAGCTGATGAGGCCGATGTCGCTCGGGCATCAAGTCGCGGCGCCGCTGCCTGCGGCCGTGTGGTCGGAGGCGCTGATTGGTGCGCTCAATCAGTCGACGGC
This sequence comes from Gemmatimonadota bacterium, assembly GCA_040006195.1. Taxonomy (GTDB): domain Bacteria; phylum Gemmatimonadota; class Gemmatimonadetes; order Gemmatimonadales; family Gemmatimonadaceae; genus FEN-1250. The sequence goes on from JBDTXL010000229.1 coordinate 4,286, forward strand.
GATCTGGGAGATGTCGCCGACCGCGACAGTGATCGAGACGCAAATCGTGCGAAAGCTCACGGCGATGATCGGCTGGGGGCCGGAGTCCGGTGGCACGTTCACATCGGGCGGAACCGAGGCGACGTTCACGGCGCTCCTCGCGGCGCGCGCCAGGGCGATGCCCGACGCGTGGCAGAGCGGCGTCGGCGCGAATCCGCCGGTGGTACTGTGCGGCGAGCACTCGCACTACTCGGTGACGCGCGCGGTTGCGGAGCTCGGGCTCGGGGTGAGCCGCGCGATCGCGGTGCCGTCGCGCGAGTGGAGGATGGATATCTTCGTACTAAGAGACATGCTCGATTCGTTCGCAGCGCGTGGAACGCAAGTGATGGCGGTGGTCGCCAGCGCGGGCACCACGGCGACCGGATCGTTCGACGATCTCTCGGCGATCGGGCGGCTCTGCGAGGAGCGAGGTATCTGGCTGCACGTGGATGGCGCACACGGCGCCTCGGCGATACTCTCGCCCGCGCACCGGCATCGCGTGCGCGGGCTGCACCACGCGCGCTCCGTCGCGTGGGATGCGCACAAGATGATGCTCGTTCCGCTCGCGGCGGGAATGCTCCTAATTCGCGAGGAGAGCGATCTCGCGCAGGCGTTCTCGCAGCACGCGCCGTACCTCTTTCACGGGGCCGAAGGCGAGCGCGCGTGGGATCAGGGGGTGCGGAGCTTTCAGTGCTCGCGCCGGGCGGATGCGATCAAGGTGTGGGTCGCGATTCAGCGCTACGGAATCGATGGAATCGCCGCACTCTACGACCGACTCTGCGCCTCGGCGCTTTCGCTGCACGCGATGATCGGAGCGCGCGCCGATTTCGAGGCGATGCACGTGCCCGAGACGAACATTCTCTGCTTCCGCTGGGTCGGAGATCGCTCGCTGGGCGACGATGCGCTCGACGGCGTCAATCTCGTGCTGCGCACCCGCTACAACCGTGATGGGCACGGCTGGATGACGACCACGGTGCTTGGCGGGCGGCGCGTGTTGCGCGTGACGATCATGAATCCGCGCACGAAGGATCTGCATCTCGCGTCGCTGCTCACGGAGCTCGCGCACCTTGCAACGGAGCGCCGCTAGATGGCGCTGCTCGGCATGCAGGATGTCGGAATCGCGTTCGGAGGGCCGCTCGTGCTCGACAACGCGCGCTTCGCCATCGAGCGCGGAGAGCGGGTGTGTCTGCTCGGGCGGAATGGTGCAGGGAAGAGCACGGTGATGAAGCTGCTCGACGGCTCCATCGCGCCGGACAGTGGAGAGATCGTTCGCCAGACAGCCGTCACAGTCGCACGGCTCGAACAGGAAGTGCCGGGCGACATCGATGGCACGACCTTCGACGTCGTCGCCGCAGGGCTCGGCGAGCTCGGCCTGCTGCTCGCGCGATATCACCAGGCAAGCCATCGCGTTGGCGTGAACGCGACGCCGGCGGCACTCCGCGATCTCGACCGCCTGCACCACGCCCTCGACTCGGCAAACGGTTGGGAGATCAACACGCGCGTCGATACTGCGATCGTGCACCTCGGGCTCGACCCCGAGGCGCCGTTCGCGGGCGCGTCCGGCGGAACGAAGCGGCAGATCCTCCTCGCGCGCGCGCTCGTGCGCGAGCCCGACGTGCTGCTGCTCGACGAGCCGACGAACCATCTCGACGTGGACGCGATCGAGTGGCTGGAGAAATTTCTGATCGAGCACGGGACCACGCTGCTCTTCGTCACTCACGATCGCGCCTTTCTCAGGCGCGTGGCGACGCGGATCATCGAGCTCGATCGCGGGCGCCTCGTGGATTGGGGCCCGAGCTATGATCTCTATCTCGAGCGCAAGGAAGCATCGCTCGCGGCGGAGGCGCGCGAGTGGGAGGAGTTCGACAAGAAGCTCGCGAAGGAGGAGGTCTGGATTCGCACCGGGATCCAGGCGCGCCGCACGCGCAACGAGGGACGCGTGCGCTCGCTCGAGGCGCTGCGCGCGGAGCGCGGCGAACGGCGCGAGCGCACGGGTACAGTGAAGCTCCAGGCGCAGGAGGCCGATCGATCGGGGCGGCTCGTGGCGGAAGCGAAGGGAGTGAGCTTCGCGCGCGGCGACCGGCCGATCATAATCGATTTTTCGACGACGATCACGCGCGGCGATCGGGTGGGGCTCATCGGCCCGAATGGCTCGGGGAAGACGACGCTCCTTCGCTTGCTGCTGGGCGAGCTCGCGCCGGACGTCGGCACGGTGCGCCTCGGCACCAATCTCGAGATCGCCTACTTCGATCAGCTGCGC
>JBDTXL010000230.1:0-3161 GCA_040006195.1 Gemmatimonadota bacterium
ACCCCGCTGGTCATCAGCGGAGCGAAACGCTGGAAGCTGCTCGATGCTCCCGATGCTACCCGGCATCTGCACGAGCACCCCGTTCCCCGCCTCGGCGGCGTTGCCGTCTTCATCGCGACGATGCTCGGGATCGCCAGCACGCTCCTCTTCGGCCCCGCCCGTGAGACGCTCACCCCGGAGTGGCATCGCTTCGTTTTCGCGCTGCTCCTCGGCGGCACCGTGCTCTTCGGCGCCGGACTCGTCGACGATCTTCGCCGCATTCGCCCGCTCGCCAAGATCGTAGTACAGAGCGTCGCCGCGCTGATCGTCGCCGCACTCGGCTTCCGCATTCAGATCCTCGGCATCGGCTCATCCGTTCTGCACCTCGGCTGGATCTCGATCCCGCTCACCGTCCTCTGGATCGTCGGCGTCACCAACGCCTTCAATCTGATCGACGGTCTCGATGGCCTCGCGGCGGGCATCGCCATCGTCGCCCTCACGACGGTCTTCGCGGCTGCAACTGTGCTCGGCAATCTCGAAGTTGCGATCGTCGCGCTCGTTCTCATCGGCGCGCTTATCGGCTTCGCTCGCTACAACTTCAGCCCCGCGCGCATCTTCCTCGGCGACTCCGGTAGCCTCTTTATCGGCTTCATGCTCGCCGTGCTCTCGATGCACGGATCGATCAAGAGTGCCACCGCGGTGCTCGTCGCCATTCCGCTCTTCGCGCTCGCGGTGCCGCTGCTGGATGTCTTCGTCTCGATCATGCGCCGCTTTCTCCGCGGCGTGCCGATCTTCTCTCCCGATGCGAGGCACATTCACCACCGCCTGCTCGCACTCGGGCTCACGCCAGGGCGCGCCTCGGCCGTTCTCTGCCTCGTGGCCGGCGCGTTCGCCGTGCTCGGACTGCTGCTCGCCTTCGCACCACAGCCGGCGCTCATCGGCATGGCGCTCACGGGGGGCGTAGTCTCCGCAGGCATCTTCATGTACGGCATCCGCCAGCTCGATTACAACGAGTTCGTCGAGGCCGGCGCTGCACTGGCCTCGGGAATCGTGCGCGTCAGGCGCGTCATTCGGGATCAGATCCACGCTCGTGAGCTCACGTCGGTGATCGAGGAGGCGGAGTCACTGCGCCACGTCAATCAGCTCCTCGCCGCGAGCACGCCGAGCTTCGGATTCCTCGGAGTCGAGGTCGAGCTCGAGTCCTCGCTCTCGCTGCGCAGGCTGCACGGCAGCGTGTCGGGATTGTGGAAGCTCGACTACATGCTCGCCTCCGCGAATCCCACCGACGGCGAGCCATACGTTCTCCGCATCTGGTGCAGCTCCGGCGAAGGGTCGCGTCCCTTCGGCGCCGAGCGCCTGGCGCACATCCTCGTACCCTGCCTGGAGGCGTGGCTCTCGAGCTCCAAGGCAACTGGGCACTCCGTGGCCGAGTCGTCGCGCGGTACGTATGCGAGCAAGGAGCTGGCTGCGGTGCGGGAGTCAGCGGGTTGATCGCTTGAAGGTTCTGCACGTCGTAGGTGCTCGCCCCAACTTCATGAAGACCGCGGCGCTCATGCACGCGATGAAGGCCGAGGGCGGCTTCGAACAAATTCTCGTTCATACCGGCCAGCACTACGACCGCGCGATGTCCGACGTCTTCTTCGAGGAGCTCGATCTCCCCGAGCCGGACGCGTATCTCAGCATCGGTTCGGGATCGCACGCGCAGATGACCGCGAAGGCGATGTCCGCCTTCGAGCCGGTGCTCCTCCAGTATGCACCGGATGTCGTAATCGTGGTAGGCGATGTGAACTCGACGCTCGCCTGTACGATCGTTGCGACGAAGCTCGGGGTGAAAGTCGCCCACGTGGAGGCGGGACTCCGCTCCTTCGACCGCACGATGCCGGAGGAGATCAACCGCATCCTGACGGACAGCATTGCGGACTATCTCTTCACTCCATCGCGCGACGGCAACACACACCTCGAGCACGAAGGGATCGATCCAAAGCGCGTCTTCTTCGTGGGCAACGTGATGATCGACACGCTCATCCGGCTGCTACCGAAAACCAATCCCGAGCGAGCGTGCGCTGCGGTCGGAGTGAAGCCGAACGACTTCGCCCTCGCAACGCTGCATCGCCCGTCGAACGTCGACGATCCGGAGACGCTCACCGAGATCATGAAGGCGATGGCGGTCGTCGCCAAGACGCGCCCCGTGGTCTTCCCGGTGCACCCGCGCACGCGCGCGAGAATCAACGACCTCGGTCTCGCTGCGTTGAGCGGTGACGTGAAGCTCGTCGAGCCCGCGGGATATCTGGACTTCCTCGCGCTCGAAAGCGTCGCCGCGATCGTGATGACGGACTCCGGCGGCGTGCAGGAAGAGACGGCGTACCTCGGTGTTCCATGTCTCACGCTGCGGCCGAACACCGAGCGCCCGGTCACGATCGAGTCCGGGATGAACCGGCTGGTGGCGAGCAAGGCGAGCGACATCGTCGATGCCGTGAGCGCGCTGGCCGCGAAGGGAAAGGCGAAGCACACGATCCCCGAGCTGTGGGACGGACACGCAAGCGATCGCATCGCGCGGATTCTGCTCGAGCAGTGAGAGCGAGGCAGTCTGAACGGAAGTGAGGCGACAGATGCGCGACCGATTCTCTTCGTCAACGCGCACTACTATCCGGACATCGCCGCGACCGCTCACCACCTCACGGATCTCGCCGAATATCTTGTAGCGGCGGGGCAGCCGGTAGAGATCTGCACGAGCCGCGGGAAGTACGTGGCGGGGAAGATGCAGGCGGAGGAAAGCGAAACGCGAAATGGCGTTCGGATCGTTCGCGTCCGGAGCACGCATCGCGGACGCGGCACCATGGCAGGACGCCTCTCCGACTACGCGTCCTTTCACATGCAGGCCCTTCGCGCAACGCTCGGCCGGCGAAAATATCGAGGGATCGTCTTCCTCACCACGCCGCCGCTGCTCTCCTTCGTCGGGTGGCTCGGCCGAGTGCTTCGCGGCCAGCGCTACGCGATCTGGTCGATGGATCTGCATCCCGAGGCGGAGGTTGCAGCGGGAATGCTCGACCGAAGCAGCATGCTCGGCCGCTTTCTCTTCTGGGCGAACGGACGCGGCTACCGCGGCGCCGACTTCGTGATCGCACTCGGCCCGTACATGCGCGAGAGAATCCTCGCGCAGGGAACGAAAGCCGACCGCGTCG
>JBDTXL010000231.1:0-1770 GCA_040006195.1 Gemmatimonadota bacterium
ATGTCGATCTTCATGATGGTGATGATCGGCGGCGGCATCATCTTCGTCGATGACAAGGCGCGCGGGCTGCACGAGGGCTATCTCGTTACGCCAATCACGCGGCTGGAGCTCATCCTCGGCTTCAATCTCTCGGGGGCGATCAAGGCCGTGCTCGCAGGGCTCGTGCTGATGACGATCGGCTCGCTGATCGCCGGCGTGCCAAATCCGTTCGATCCGCTCCGCCTCGTGCGGCTGTTCGTCGTGATCGTGGTGACGGCAGTCGCGCTCGTGAGCATGATGTTCCTGCTCATGGTGCGCGTGAACGATCCGCTCATTCCGCGTGCGACCTTTGGCGTGCTCAACACCTTTCTCTACTTCCCGAGCGGCGCCGTCTATCCGACGCAGGCTTTCCCGACGTGGATGCGCGTCATCTCGAGAATCGATCCGTTCTCGTGCGCGGTGCACGCGCTCAAAAGCCTGCTGCTCAAGAACACGGACTTGGGCGCGATCAGCTACGACCTGCTCTACCTCGCGCTCTTCTCGCTGATCGCGATGACACTGGCGACGAAGCTCTTCCGGCGCACCCTGTGACGAGCGCACCGGTGCACGCGGCGGATACGCGGGAGCGGATCCTCGAGGCTGCGACGAGGCTTTTTACGGAGCGCGGCTTCGCGAAGGTGACGGTGCGCGACATCACGAGCGATGCGAAGGCAAATCTCGCGGCGGTGAGCTACCACTTCGGCGACAAGCTCGGGCTGTACGAGCGGGTGCTCGAGATCGGGCTTCGCTCCGCGCAGCAGATGAACACCGAGACCATCCTCCCGCGCGCGGGACATACGCCCGAGGAGTGCCTGCGGCACTACGTGCGCGAATATCTCCCCCGCATCGTGCGCTCCGATGACCGCGGATGGATCTATCAACTGCTCAAGCACGAGATGTCGAATCCGACGCCCGTCGCGCGGTCGTACGTGCGAGGGGCGATCATGCCGCGCATCGAGTTTCTCTCCGGCGTCGTCGGCGACCTGCTCGGAAAGTCCTCGACGCCCGATCGCGTGCGGCGCTGCACTACCAGCATCCAGGCACAGTGCCTCTTCTTTCTCCCCGACCCGTTCAAGTCGATGGTGATGCCCGATTTTCAGCCCTCGACCGACGAAGCGATCCGCGAGGTGGCGGACCACATCGCGGAGTTCTCGCTCGCGGGGATCCGCGCGATCGCGGCCCAGCGACGAGGCCCGCGGGTGCGGCCGCGATAGCGCTCATCGATGGTGCACGCCGCTAGTGCGAGCACCATCGCATCACCACCGTCCCGACGATCAGCGTGTCGTCGCGCGGAATCGAAAATGCCGCGAACTCGGGGTTGAGTGAACGCAGCTCGATAGCCCGGCGGGAGAGCGTCCCCACCGCCTTCACCACGTAGCCCTCCTCGGGGCGTCGCGCGACGACGATCGAGTCGCGCCGCACCGACGTTCCGACGCTCACGAGAACGACGTCGCCAGCATGCAGCGCTGGCTCCATGCTGCTCCCGCTCACCGTGAGCGCTACATACTTGTGCCCCGCGGCAAGCGTCTCTGGCAGCTCGATCCACCGCTCGCACGGCTCGTCCCACAGCTCGCGGCCCACTCCGGCGGCGACGCCGAGCTCCGGCCACGGCACGAAGCGCTCGCGAACGAGGCCGGCCTGGCCGTGATCACGCGCATCGTGCACGATCGGATGCTCGTGCACCGCCGCAACGCCGAGCTGGGTGGAGAGCACGAGCGCCTGCATGCGCCGCGCGAACCGCTCCGCTCGTGC
>JBDTXL010000232.1:0-4272 GCA_040006195.1 Gemmatimonadota bacterium
TGGCTGAACGGCGTCATCGACTAGTCACGCTGGCCTGAGCCAAGTGGTCTCTGGTAAACTGTTCCGGACACGAATCGGGCCTACCAATGATTCACACCGACGACGACCTTCGCCAGTTCGAAGCCAACGGTGCCGCGCCGCTCCCCCCTGCCGATCTCGAGGGGCGCGCCGAGTTCGAGGGCGCAAAAGTGTGGTATGCGTCGTACGGCGCGGGCGACCCGGTTGTGCTGCTGCACGGCGCCTTCGACAACAGCGAGGACTGGGGCTATCAGGTGCCCGCACTCGTCGTCTCGGGTCGCCGCGCGATTCTCATCGATAATCGCGGCCGAGGTCGGAGCACGCTCGGCGGCGTGCCGGTCACCTACGAGCTGATGGCGAGCGAGGTGCTCGCGGTGATGGATGCGCTCGCGATTCCGACGTTCTCCGTGGTCGGCTGGAGCGACGGTGCGACGATCGGACTCATCCTCGCCATCAAGCATCCTTCGCGCATCGCGCGCGTGTTCGCGTTCGGCGGGAGCATGGCTCTCACCGCGGTGAAGGACGTCCCCGCGAACGAGCCGAAGCTCGCGCGCGTATTTGGCCGCGCGAAGAAGGACTACGCCCGGCTATCGCCAACGCCGGAGCACTTCGCCGAGATGGCGAAGGTCATCCAGCACATGATGGCGACGGAGCCCAACTATGCAGCGGCAGAGATCGCGACGATCCGCGCCCCGGTGGCGATCGTCGTCGGCGAGCACGACGAGTTCCTGAAACAGGAGTACAGCGATCAGCTCGCGCGCACGATTCCCGGTGCGCGGCTGATCGTGTTGCCCGACGTGAGCCACTTCGCGATGCTGCAGCGCCCCGCTCAGTTCAACGAGGCGATGCTTGCGTTTCTCGCGGGCTAGAAGCTTTCCCAGGCGAAGCCGCCGTCTACGAAATCGAGCCGGCGCTTCACGGGATCGAGCCGCAGGATCACCGTTCCGCCAATGCGCGGTGCGCGCCCGCGCACCGCTATGTCGTCGATGCCATCGTCGTTCACGTCGAGCGCGCCGAGCGCTTCATGAACTTTGAAGCGCAGATCGCTGACGCGAATCGGAGTGACCCTCCCCGTCGTGTCGACGAGCGCCGCGAGCTGGTGATAGTACTCGTAGTCGCCAGCCCACTGCGCGACGAAGACCATCGCTCGCGACTTCGCGAAGCAGCCGATCGCCTGACTCTTTTGTGCGCGGAGTGATTTCATCAAACGGGGGGCCATCTTCACGGTGTCGTTTTGCAGCGTGAGCAGCATCGAATCCTTCACGAGCGAGAGCCGCGCGCTCAGGAAGGAGCTGATGCTGTCTCGCGAGCAGCTGTCCAACACGGATGGCAGCGCGCTGTCCGCGCGCACCGCGAGCGCGACGAGCGGTGCCTTTTCCTTCGCGAGCGAGTCCACCAGCGGCGGCACCGAGAGCACTGCTACGATGCGCCCGTTCCACTGGTCGAACGCCTGGACGGTCGCGTCATCCTGCCCCCACGATCCGTGGAGGCGAAAGCGATCGCCGATGTGCACGGGGGAGAGCACCTTCACCGCCTCCTCGTACGCGTGCAGTCGCTCGGGCGTCTTGAGCGGCGCGTCCACGCGGCCGATGTCCGCGAACACCTTCTTCGCGCGCGATGCCGCGAGAAATTCGCGCTGCGATTTCATCTCGAAGACGAGCGTCGCCGCGATCGAATCCGCGAGCGGCGAAAGCCTGCCGACGCGTGCGATCGACGGCGAGTGCGCATCCGACGCCGGCGCCGCATCGATATGCGTCACCTTCGACGTGTCGAGCGTCGAAACCTCCGAATCGTCGGTGCTGTCGCTGTCGCTGTTGTGCGACGAGTCGGCGACGGCCGAGCCGGCGTTGCTGGCCGTGGCCTGACGCGCGCTGTCGACGACGGTAACCTTCGTCGCCTTTTCCGCCTTGGTGGAACACGCGACGGCCGAAAGTGTCAGCAAAAGTGCCATAAACGTGACGGCGGCCTGCCGGCGCTCGTTCGCTCGAAGTGGCAAGAGCATCCCGGTGAAACAGAAAAATGGTGACCAGCTCACCCTGCATATTGGCTGTCGAACGGGTTATCCTCAAGCGCGTCCACATCTTGCGTCACGCTGGAGTAACTGGCGTGCGCGCGATGTTGCGGGCGACATCGACAGCGCGTTTTATCTATGGAACGGTCGACAAATATGCCGCCGCTCTTCCCCGGGCGCGCCGAATGACGTTGGAGAACGATTGATGCCTTTTCTCGAGTTGGAAGGAAAGCCGGATCTCGAAAACAATCCGCGTGAGCTCGTCGGCGATGTCATCGTCGGAAGCGGATCCCAGGCCACTTGGCGCCTCTCCGGAAGCGACCTGGCCGCACGCCACTTCCGGATCGCGGTCGGAAACGGCGGCGCGCAAGTCACGCCGGCCTCGCCGCAGAACGTCGTCGTTCTGAACGGTGCGCAGGTCCCGACCGATGGCTCCCCGCTCAACAGCGGCGATGTCGTCGCTGCCGGCCAGGCGCGCTTCGTCTTCCTCTCCGACCTCAAGGCCAAGCGCCCGACGCCCGTGCTGGAGATGCCCGACGCGCATCTCATCGACGTCACGAACAAGAAGGGCTATACGCTCCGGCGCCGGGTGGTGCAGATCGGACGCGAGATCGGCTGCTCGATCGTGCTCAAGGATCCGACGGTGTCGCGCTTCCACGCGGACGTGCGGGCCGAGGGCGGCCAGTTCGTGCTCTACGCGATGGGATCGTCGGGGACGAAGGTGAACGGCGAGCCGGCGGTGGTCCCGCGGCTCCTCCGCGAAGGCGACCAGATTCAGATGGGCGACACCACCTTCACCTTCTCGGCCCAGACCATGCCGCCGGGCATCCGTGCGGTTCAGTTCGAGGATCACGAGGACGACGCGTTCAGCCGCAAGAACACGCAGCTCGCGCAGCGCGCAGTGACGATGGAGCACGGGAAGTACGCCAAGAGCCAGAAGAAGGCGCTGCCAATCGTGCCGATCGCCGTTGCGGCGGGCGTGCTGCTGATCGTCGTCGTGCTCTTACTGGTCTTCCGCCCCCATTAGTCAACCACCCAACTCGTTGCCGCGCTGAGATTTAGCCCGCGGCGGGCGCCCTCCCGAAGCGTTGCTAATCCCGACAAAATCTATTAGGATTGATCACGCGCAATTCCATGCGCGTGGGCGGGAAAGGAGCGTTACATGGGCGGCACCATCGAGACCCTGGTCAACAGGGAATATCAGTACGGCTTCGTCACGGATATCGAGGCGGAGACCATCCCGCGCGGACTCGACGAGAATACCGTCCGCCTGATCTCGGCCAAGAAGGGCGAGCCGCAGTGGCTGCTCGACTGGCGCCTCAAGGCGTATGCGCGCTGGATCACGATGAAGGAGCCGCACTGGTCCAACGTCAACTATCCCGAGATCGACTATCAGAGCGTGATCTACTATTCGGCTCCGCAGCCGAAGAAGACGCTCGGAAGCCTCGACGAGGTCGATCCCAAGCTCCGTGAGATGTACGGCAAGCTCGGCATCTCGCTCAACGAGCAGAAGCGGATGAACAACGTCGCGGTCGACGTCGTCATGGATTCCGTTTCCGTGGGAACGAGCTTCAAGGCGGAGCTCAGCAAGCTCGGGATCATCTTCTGCTCGTTCGGCGAGGCGGTGCGCGAGCATCCCGAGCTCGTGCAGAAGTATCTCGGCTCGGTCGTGCCGCACTCCGACAACTTCTTCGCCGCGCTCAACTCCGCGGTGTTCAGCGATGGATCCTTCGTGTACGTGCCGAAGGGCGTGCGCTGTCCGATGGAGCTCTCCACCTACTTCCGGATCAACGCGGAGGGGACGGGGCAGTTCGAGCGCACGCTGATCATCGCCGACGAGGGCGCGTACGTGAGCTACCTCGAGGGATGCACGGCGCCCAAGCGCGACACGAATCAGCTGCACGCGGCGGTGGTCGAGCTGATCGCGCTCAAGGATGCGACGATCAAGTATTCGACGGTGCAGAACTGGTACGCCGGCGACGAGAATGGCGAGGGCGGCATCTACAACTTCGTCACCAAGCGCGGCAAGTGCGCGGGTGAGAATGCGAAGATCTCGTGGACGCAGGTCGAGACGGGCTCCGCGATCACGTGGAAGTATCCGAGCGTGATCCTGCAGGGCGACAACTCGGTAGGCGAGTTCTACTCGGTTGCTGTAGTGAACAATCACCAGCAGGCCGACACGGGAACGAAGATGATCCACATCGGCCGCAACACGCGCAGCACGATCGTCTCGAAGGGAATCT
>JBDTXL010000233.1:0-5025 GCA_040006195.1 Gemmatimonadota bacterium
ATGGCATTGCACGCCGCCTCGACGAGATTCGCCATCGCGATCGTGTGCGCGTACGTACCCGGCGCCTCGAGGCTGAGGCGGCGCAGCAGCGGGCGGTTGAGATCGGACCACTCCACGAGAGTCAGCGCCGTCGTCACGCCCGTCACACGCTCGGCCAGCGGCATTAGGAACATCGCGAGCACTACGGAGACGAATGCGTTGAGGACGCCGAAGCCGGCGCTCACGCCGATTTGGCGCGTCGTCCAGCCGAGGGTGAGGCCAAGCGTGACCGCAGCGAAGAAATAGGCGGCGGCTATCGTGATGACGTAGCGATAGCCTTCTTCGCGCCTGAGCGCCGTCCGCATGCTGATCGCGGCCGCCGCACCTCCGATGAGATTGAGAAACAGTGCGTTCGTTCCGCGATAGACGCTTTGCCCTCCGGCGAGCACGGCGAGGATCATCGCCGCGATCATACTGATGCGCGTATCGAAGAGCATGCTGATGATGATCGCCGCGATCGCGACCGGGACCAGTTCCGGACGCACGGGCTGCCACTGCGCGCCCACCGCGGCAACGACGAGCACCAGCATGAACACCGCAGCGAAGAGCACGAGCGCCCGCATCGAGCGATAGAGCGCCGGCCGGAAAACGAGGATCGCGATCCCGAAGATTGCGAGCACGAGAGCGTTATACGCGACGCCGCCGAGCACGCGCCGGAAGGCGCGATCTCCACCGACGGTCGACTGCACGGCGTCGTGCATCGCGTGCATCTTGTCGAACTCCGCGCGCCCTACCACTTCATGCTCGCCAACGATCTTCTCGCCAGCGCGCACGGCGTAGCGATTGAGATCCACCGACTTGCGCAGGTCATCACGCCGCTGTTCGGTGGCGAGCGGATCCGGAAGAATCGTCGGATGAAGAAGCCCGCTCAGCAGCTTGAGGTAGAGCCCATCCGCGACCGAGGAATTGGGGTCCGGCTGCATCGATCGCGATCGCTTGAGCAGCGATCCGAGCGTGAGCACGCTGTCGGCGAGCAGGTTGCGCTCCTCGTTGCCTCGGCGCACGAGCATTTCGCCCTGCACGTCATCGAGCGCGCCGGATGCCGCGATTCCCTGCGGCAACCACTTCGCGTATGCCCGATGCACCGCGTCCTGGAGCGCGCGCCTGCGATCAGGCTGTGCGAGGTATGCGCCCTCCGCCGCCGTGATGGCGAGGCCGTGCTCCATTGCCGCGTGCATCGCGGCTGCGCCCGCATTGCGCTTCCCTGCGGAGTCGGCAGCCGCGCCGATCGCGCGCATGAGCATCGAAAGCTGCTGCTGCGATGAGTCGAGCGCAGCCGAGGAGTAGACGAAGATCGGCTTCGCGGACCGCGCGAGCTCCTCGCGCTCGTTGCGGAGATCCGCGCTCGACTTGGGGACGGTGAACGCGAACGGGGCAATGACGTTCTCCGTCGCGACCGAGCCAATCTCAAATATCGGTGAGTCGACCGCGGCGCTCGTCGGGAACAGCAGGTACGTCACGAGCGCGACCACCAGCAGCAGCCCGACGCGCGGCGCGTGCAGCGCAAAGCGTTCGTGCCCGGTATCCGGCGCGACCGTCATGCTCCCCGCTTGCGCAACGCGCGCGTCCATCCGCGCGCTACTCCACTCCCGAGTCGCGAGCGTACGCCTTGATGATGTCCCGCACCAGTCGGTGACGGACGACGTCTGCCTCGCTGAGATAGTGAAACCCGATCCCTTCGATTCCCTTCAGTATGCGCTCGACCTCGATCAGTCCCGACTGCTCGCGTTGGGGCAGATCGATCTGTGTCTTGTCGCCGGTGATGACCGCCTTCGAGTTCACGCCGAGTCGCGTGAGGAACATCTTCATCTGCGCAGTGGTCGCGTTCTGCGATTCGTCGAGGATCACGAACGCATCAGCGAGCGTGCGGCCGCGCATGTACGCGAGCGGCGCGATCTCGATGGTGCGCGACTCGAGCGCTTTCAGCACGCGCTCGGCGGGCATCATATCGTCGAGCGCATCGTACAACGGACGCAGATACGGATCGACCTTCGCTTGCATGTCGCCCGGGAGAAAACCGAGGCTCTCGCCCGCTTCGACGGCGGGGCGCGCGAGCACGATGCGCCGAACGCGCTTCCGCGCGAGCGCATCCACCGCCATCGCGACCGCGAGATAGGTTTTCCCCGTTCCCGCCGGACCGATGCCGACGACGATATCGTTGTCGGCGATCAGCTTCATGTACTCGGCCTGCCCGGACGTTTTCGGCTGGATGATTCGACGCATCCCCGGAAGCGCGAGACGCATCTCGCCCGCCGGCCCGCCGTTGCCGCCCGGGTCCCCGTGATCCTCGCTCATGCGCATGACGTCGTCGGGCGTCAGATCGATGCGCTGGCGCGCCGCGTCGAGCATGCGCTGCGCCACCGGCGTCGCGCGCTCGACCGCATCGCCGGGGCCAGTGAGTGACAACGAGTCGCCCCGCAGCGAGACGCGAACGCCCGTGATGCGCGAGAGCGCGACGAGATTCGAGTCGTTGACTCCGGCCAGCGTGAGAAGATCAGCGCCCTCGGCATTCAGGCGCTGGGTCAGATGATCGTCGCTCATCGCGTTCCCTCGTCTTCCAGTCTGATGTGTAGGTCCCGCAAGTCCTCGGCCGCCACCGGCGTGGGCGCGCCCTCGAACAGCGCGCGCGCCGCCGTGGTCTTCGGGAATGCAATGACATCGCGCAACGACGTCGCGCCCGACAGCAGCATCGCGATTCGATCAAAGCCGAACGCGATGCCGCCGTGGGGCGGCGCGCCGGAGCGCAGTCCCTCGAGCAAAAATCCGAAGCGCTGCTGCGCCGTCTCGTCGTCGATCGAGAGCAGGTTGAACATGCGCCGCTGCACATCCGGATCGGCGATTCGGATGCTGCCGCCCCCGAGCTCCGTGCCATTGAGCACGACATCGTAGGCGACGGCGCGCGCCTTCTCCGGTGCACTGCTCAGTAGCGCGACATCGTCGGGGTGCGGCGATGTGAACGGATGATGCACCGCACCGAGAGCGCCGGTCGTTGCATCCTTTTCGAAGAGCGGAAAGTCGAGCACCCAGAGAAAGCTCAGCGTTTTCTCCGGTACCATCTTCATTACCTTCGCAACCTCCTGACGCACGCGATCGAGCGCGGGCGAAGAGACGCGATCAGCCGCCGCGACGAGGAGACAAAGCGCGCCCTCCTCGATGCCGAGCATCGCGCCCTGCTCCGGCGAGAGGAATTTTGCCGGAGGGCCCGTGAGCTCACCCTTCTCGCGCTTGAGGCGGAGCATCCCCGCAGCGCCGGCGCTCCTCGCCAGCGACTCGAGATCGTCGACCTGCTTGCGTGAGAGCACGGCGCCGCCGGGGATACGCAGTCCGCGAATGCGGCCGCCACTCTCGATCGCGCCTTTGGTGATCCCGAAGTCCGCTCCGCGAAATACCTCCGTTGCGTCGAAGAGCTCGAGCCCGTAGCGAAGGTCGGGACGATCGGTACCGTACTTCTCGACCGCGTCCGCGAAACTCATCCGCGGGAACGGGATCGGAATCGTGACCCCTGCCTCCTTCCACAGCGCCGCGATCAGCCCCTCGGCCAGCGTGTAGATGTCCTGCGCGGTGATGAACGACGCCTCGATGTCGATCTGCGTGAACTCGGGCTGGCGATCGGCGCGGAGATCCTCGTCACGGAAGCAGCGCGCGATCTGGAAGTAGCGGTCGAAGCCCGCGATCATCAGCAGCTGCTTGTAGAGTTGCGGCGACTGCGGCAGCGCGTAGAACTCGCCCGCGCTCACGCGGCTCGGCACCAGATAGTCGCGCGCTCCCTCGGGCGTAGGCTTGGTGAGGATCGGCGTCTCGATCTCCAGGAAGCCGCGTTCGCTTAGATGTCGCCGCGTCACCTGCATGAGCCGGTGGCGGAGCACGATGTTCGCCTGGAGCTCGGGGCGGCGTAGATCGAGATATCGGTGGCGAAGGCGCAACTCCTCGGATGGCAGCGACTCGCCCTTGCCGAGCGTCACCGGAATGGCAGGCGTTTCGGCTGGCCCGACTACCCGCATGGTCACGGCTTTCACCTCGACGTCGCCCGTCGCCAGCTCCGCATTGCGACCGCCTTCCGGACGCGCGACAACCTCACCCTCGATCAGCACGACGCTCTCACGCCCGACGTCCCCGGCCATGCGGATGGCGTCTGCGTCGGCGAACGTCGGGTCGAATGACACCTGAATCACGCCCGCGCGGTCGCGCAGGTCGAGGAAGACGATGCCGCCGAGCGCGCGCTGCCGCTGGACCCAGCCGCCGAGCTTCACGCGCGAGCCGACGTCGGCGCTCCGGAGCTCACCGCCGAGATGCGACCGAACGGACGTCGCGAGAGGCAGCCCTTCGCTCACGCGCCCACCCGCACGCGCGTGCTCGCGAAAGCCACCAGCGCTCCAATCGTCGCACCTGCCGTATCCGCTGCCCAATCCATGAGATCCATCGACCGTTGTGGAATGTATTGTTGATGCCATTCGTCGATCGCGCCGAAGCACGAGACCAGGGCGACTGCCGCGAGCGCTGCCGCCGTCGCGCGTGAGCCACCCGCCCACGCCCGGACCGTCAGCCATCCGAGAACACCATAGATCGTAAGGTGCACGACCTTGTCGAAATTCCGAAATGGCAACGTCGGGATGTCGGAACCGGGGATGGAAGTCAGGATGAGAATAAAAGCCGCCCAGATGAGGGGCGGCAGCCAGCGCGGGAGAGTCACGCGACCGAGGGCTCGGAAATGGTAGTCAATGTGTGGTGAAAGCTACCACCGAAGCCCCCCCTCTGGAAGCGCCGAATCCCTGCGCTCGCTGATGGACGGGCTTCATATCTATATGCGAGACAGCGAGTTATTACACCCTCGTTCGCGTGGCGTGGGAGGTCGCCGTGGGACGCGCCGCGCGTCCAAAACCGTTAGATTCCAGACACGGTGGTGCCGTCGTCACGGCCTCACTAACCCAGACGACTGCCCGATGACCGCTCCGATCAATCTGCTCGACTTCACTCCCGCCGACGCGC
>JBDTXL010000234.1:0-4639 GCA_040006195.1 Gemmatimonadota bacterium
TACCGCTTCACCATCTCGATCCACTTCGCGAACGCGTCGAGGAACGTCGCGAAGAATTTCCTGCTGTCCTCCTTCACGATGTTGAAATCCGCGTCCACCAGCTCGCCCGCCTGCGAGATGTACGCCTCCGGCTGCGCCATCACGAGGACGTTCACGTACACGAGCGCCTGACGCAGATGGTGGTTCGCGCCAAACGCTCCGAGCCCGTACGGCGTGACACTCACGATGGCGCCCGGCTTTCCACTGAACACGCCGTGTCCGCCCGGACGTGATCCCACATCCACCGCGTTCTTGATGCACCCCGGCACCGACCGGTTGTACTCCGGCGTTGCAAACAGCAGCGCATCCGCACGTTTGATCCGCTCCCGAAAGGTCGTCCACTCCTTCGGCGGAGCATCAGTCTCGAGATCCTGGTTGTACATCGGCAGATCGCCTATCTCGACGACGTCGAGCGCCAGCGATGGCGGCGCCATCTTCTTCATCGCCATCGCCACCTTCCGCGTCAACGATTCTTTCCTCAGGCTCCCGACGATTACAGCGACATCACGCGCTTTCTCCATTCTATCACTCCGTTGAATTGCGGCGCTCCGGAGGCGCTCTACGCCCCAGGAATATTCAGAAACGACTAAGAACCACGCGTGAATTTCGGCCCTCCTGTCCGTGCCGGTGTAACAGACCGATGCACTCGTTCCCTTGGAATATTTCGCTCGTCTTACCCACGATGCCAAACACTTTTTCTCTCTCACCGATCGTCTCGCGATGAAGCGCTCCGATCTCATCCCGGTGATGCTGCTACTGCCTGTGCTCGGCTTCGTTGCCGTGCAGGCGATGCACACGCGGGCGATCACCGCCACGTCCCAGGCGGCATCGTTGGCACCGGCGTCTCGCGTGCACAAGAAGCACAGCGCGAGCCAGACCATGGAGAGCGCGGCATCGATCGGCGAAAGCTCGGATGACAATTCGATGCTGGATTACGACGTCGACACGAAGACGCGCGACGTCATCGACATCCGCCGCCGCATCCAGCTCGGCGAGAACGGCACCTACATCGGCGAGATTCTTGGCGAGCGCGACTCTGCGCTCGCACGCTGGCCCGAGCGCGTTACGACGCCCGTGCGCGTGTGGGTCGGCAGCGGTCCGGAGATCGCCGGCTGGGATCCTTCCTACCCCGAGCGCGTCCGCGACGCCTTCGACCAGTGGGCGAATCTCGGTATCCCGGTCAAGTTCACCTTCGTTCGCGACTCCACCGACGCCGACGTTCACGTCAGCTGGATCGATCACTTCGACTCGCCGATCTCGGGCAAGACGATCTGGGCGCGCGACGGAAAGTGGTGGATCGTCACGGCGAACATCACGCTCGCGCTGCACCACAACGCCGGCGAGCTCCTCGACTCGAAGGCCGTCCGCGCGATCGCCTTGCACGAGGTCGGTCACCTCCTCGGCCTCGACCACACCGCCGACACCGCCAACATCATGACGGCGCGAGTTCGTGTGCGTGATCTGAGCGAAGCCGACCGCGCGACGGTGAAGCTGCTCTACTCGCTTCCGCCGGGCTCCGTTAAGTAACTTCGCTCCACCAAAAAAATCGTTGTAAGCTTTTGCCATGTCGATCAACGACGTGGCCCTTTACGATGTCGCCATAGTCGGCGGCGGCCCCGCCGGCCTCGCCGCCGCCATGTGGCTCGGTCGCTATCTCCATCGCGTCGTCCTCGTCGACTCCGGCGATCCGCGCAACTGGCAGACGCGCGGCGTCAACGGCTATCTCGGCCTCCCGGGCGTGACGCCGGCCGAGCTTCGCGGCAGGGGGCGAGATGAGGCGCGGCGGCAGGGTGCGGAGCTGATCGACGGCTGCGTGGATACGATCGCCCGACAGACCAGCGGCAACTACCGCGTCGTCCTCGAAAGTGGAGTCGTATACGAGGCGAAGCGAATCCTCCTCGCCTTCGGTGTGCGCGACGTCTGGCCCGAGATCCCCGGCCTCGAGCACATCTACGGCGCGAGCGCGTACCACTGCCCCGACTGCGACGGTCACGAGACGCGCGGAAAGAAGACCGTCGTCGTCGGCGTCGGACGGCGCGCGGTGGGTCTCGCGCTTGCACTCGCCACCTGGACGCGCGAGCTCGTCGTCTGCACGAACGGCGCTGATCCCGAGCTCACCGAACCCCTGCTCGCGCAGCTCGATGCGCTCAACATCCCGGTGCTCACCGAGCGCATCACCTGCGCGAAGCACACCGATCGCATGCTTCACGAGCTCGAGTTCGAGGGCGGGATGACCCTCGACTGTGATCGGTTGTTCTTCCAGATGGGCCACTACCCCGCCGACGACCTCGCGCAACGGCTGGGGTGCGAGCGCAACGATGAGGGGTGCGTCATTATCGACGAGCATCATCACACGAGTGTGGAGAACGTCTACGCGGCGGGCGACCTGGTGCCCGGAACGCAGATCGCGCTGAGCGCTGCGGCCGGTGGAGCGAGGGCCGCCATCGCGCTTCACCGTTCGCTGCTGGCTCCGGAATTCATTATCACTCCGCTGACGCAAATCATTACAGCTCTATAGAGTGACGGCACTCTCCGGTCCTCGTCTTGCCAATAGAAGGGATTGGACTATTATGTGCCGGTTCGCAGCGAATCGCTGGAACATCCCGCCCCGATTCTCAGTAAGCTGTTAAAGTGTTCCTGCGGCCCCCCTGGAGCTGCCGGCACACCTTCGTATTTCAACTGAGGTCCTCGAGTGCTGCTTACGCTGATCGCCGCTGTCGCTACGATCGCCGCTTCCGATGGAGGGCTGCCCGTTGCGGCACCCGCCACCGTCGGTATGTCGGCGAAGCGACTCGAGACGATCGATCGCGTGGTCACCCGTGGCATCAAGGCGGGCGGATTTCCGGGCGCAGCAGTCGTCGTGGGCCGCAAGGGCAACGCCGTCTGGGAGAAAGGTTTCGGCCGCATCGATTGGGCAGCATCCAGCTCCCACGTCTCCGCCACCGAGACCATCTACGATCTCGCGTCGCTCACCAAAGTCATCGGCACCACCACAGCCGTCATGATCCTGTACGACGAAGGGCGCATCAAGCTCGACGCGCCCGTCGTCACGTACCTCCCGGAATTCACGGGTGGTTATAAAGACTCGGTCACCGTTCGCCAGCTGCTCGAGCATCGCTCGGGTCTCCCGGCCGATCGCGACCTCTGGCGCATAGCGCACTCGCCGGCGGAAGCGCGCCAGGTCGTGCTCGAAGCGCCGCTCGAGTGCAAGCCCGGCCAGTGCTACATCTACTCCGACCTCGGCGCCATCACCCTCGGCATGATGGTCGAGCGCGTCACCGGTCAGGGGCTCGATGTCTTCCTGCACGAGCGCGTGTTCGCGCCTCTCGGAATGGTGAACACGTTCTTCAAGCCGGCAGACTCGCTCAAGTCACGCGTCGCGCCAACCGAAGTGTCCCCGCCGCGCGGCTATCCGCTCCAGGGCGAAGTGCACGACGAGAACGCTTACGCGCTGGGCGGTGTCGCCGGTCACGCCGGGCTGTTCAGCACTGCGAGCGATCTGTCGATCTTCGCGCAGATGATTCTCGAGGGCGGCGAGTACAAGGGCGTCCGCATCGTAGGCGACTCAACGGTCAAGCTCTTCACCACGCGCGCCGCTGGCAGCCGCGCGCTGGGTTGGGCGATGGCCGACGGCCAGTGGGGCTCCGGCCGCTTCATGAGCGAGGGCTCGTTCGGCCATGTGGGCTACACGGGCACGTCACTCTGGATCGACCCCGACCGCGAGATGTTCGTGATCCTGCTGACCAATCGCGTGCATGCCGCGCGGGCGCGTCAGCCGGCCAAGGTCATTGCCGATGTGCGCGCCGATCTCACCGACGCGGCCGCGATCGCGGTGACGGACGATCCGTCGCAGACCATCGCGATGCCGGCATCGTTCCGCTCCGATGCGGCGAAGGGATGGAATCGCCGCGATCGCCACGCGGGGCGCAACACGCACCACAAGCGCGGCTCCAGCGCGAAGTCGAAGAAGTCGAAGAAGTCGAGCAAGTCCCATAGCAAGGCCGCGGCGTCGAAGAAGTCAACGACACACAAGAAGAAGGCCGCCTAGCTACAGCAGTCGCTCCCTCAGCCGCGACCCGGCTGAGAGATGAGCCAGTAGCTCGCGCCGCCCGCCAACCCCGATATCGCACCGATGAGCGCCATCTGCCACGGTGCATGGCTCGGAGCCCAAAATAGCATCCAGACGAGCGGCAGCGCGATCGCGCCGGCGATCATCGCCCACGCGCACACGGCGAGCGCACCCACCGGCCGCCATGCTACTGGCGCGTACATCGATCCTCGCGCTACAGCGAGCGTCACGAGCATCGCTATCGGC
The DNA here is from genome assembly GCA_040006195.1 of Gemmatimonadota bacterium. GTDB lineage: Bacteria > Gemmatimonadota > Gemmatimonadetes > Gemmatimonadales > Gemmatimonadaceae > FEN-1250. Next base: position 4,355 of record JBDTXL010000234.1, read on the forward strand.
CAGCCAAAGAAGAAAAAATAGAGCGCGCCGTGGCCCACTCCCGCCGCGGTGACTTTATCCGCTCCGGCGACGAGACTCACGCCGATCATGAGGCCGGTGACGCACACGGCGCTGGTCGCGGCTGACGATACGATGACTGCTGGCAACACTCGATCCGACATAGCTACGCTCCTGGGTCATCCTAAAGGTAGTCAAGGCTGCAAGTGCGCTTGTTTGAATCGCTGATTTGCGCGACCTTTCGGAACGGAACAAGGAGTCCCGATGACCGACATGCCCGCCGCGGCG
>JBDTXL010000235.1:0-2643 GCA_040006195.1 Gemmatimonadota bacterium
GATCGTGTCGCCCAGCGCCTCGCGGCGCGCGTCCTGGCGCATGCGGTGCGTGGAGTCGCGCTCAGTCGATGCGAGCGAGTCCGTTGCCGAGCCGAAGATCGGCGGAAGCGCGTCCGTACCGTTGACGCTCGCGTATCGGTAGCTCTGCTCCACGGAAAATGGCGCGCGCATGAAGCCGACGCGCATCCGTCCCTCCACGGTCTCGAGTCGTGGAAGCCACCAGCGCTGCTCGTGGAGATCGTATTCCACGGTGAGCGATGTGATGTCGAGCGACATGGGGAAGATGAGCGGCTTGACCGCTCTCGGCACATCGTCGAAGGGATCTTCTTCCACGGATTCGACGAACTTCACGATGTCCATCGGGAGCGACGGCCGATACACCGCGCGGACGAGCTGCGCGGTCTTCACATCGAACCAGAGGGAGCCGACGATGAGATCGAAGCGCGGCTGACGCGCCTCCACCTTGACCTCGCGCAGCCGTCCTTTGGTGCCATCGGGGAGCAGGAAGGACACAGAGTCGCCGCTCTGATACCGGTAGTACGCCTCGCCTCCGGAGGCGAGAGGATTGATCAGAATCTGCTCATTGTTCTCCGTGTCGCTCGAGCGGTTGACTCCCGCAATGCGAAGAAGACTCTCGCGCCCCGGGTAGTACGGGATCGCATCGATGTGCAGCATGTCGGTCATGACGTGCACGCCGGGGGTGACCATCGGAAACGCCGATCGTGCGCCCACGACATCCACGACCGCGCCGCGCCCGCGCTGCCACCGAACGTGCGACGCAGTTTCGTTTCGCAGAAAGAGCTTCTCGCGACCGACGCTTCCGACGCCGAGCCCGACGGTGAGGCGCTCGTGTGCCATCGCATCGTACGCCGTCAACGAAGAATCCTGCGACAGCCGCGCGCTTCTCGCATGGAGAACTATCTCGCGAGCGACGGGGTCGCGAAACGCACTCGCCTCGAGATTCGGCGTGAGCGGGATCTTGCGCCGCTCACGCCACTGCGCGACGCGAACCGAGTCCTGGGCATCGCGCACCATGACACTATCGCGATGGCTGCGCGCGGTGATGCCGGTGTCGGCGCGCGCAGGAGTCGCGACTGCGCCCTGGAGCGAGATGAGGAGCGGTAGCAGAGAAAAAATATTCGATTTCCGGAAAGAGGCGGTGCCAACCCCTACGGCGGCCGCGACTCCGGTGTTTCTCCACAACCGTGATGCGACGAGTCGCGCCTACATCCCCTGCATCTCTTCCGCCGTATGCATTCGATCCGGGCGCAGCTGCAGGAAAGCCGCAAGATCGTCGAACTTCGACGGGCGCAGGACCACGAGGTACATCCCGCTCCTGCCGGCTTACGCTGGGGCGTCGGCAAGCGTGATGAAGTCGATCTGTGACTCGAAGTAGTGCGACGCGTACAGGAGTTTGCTCGCGAGCCAGCTTTCCTCGGGCTGGGACGGGGAGGTGTACATCGAGCGCTCGACCACTTCGAGCGTGGGTTTGAGCCCCGGCATGCGACTGAGCTCCCACGAGATCCGCGATGCAACCTCCGGAGCGCGCGCGCTGCGCGGAGTCGCCAGCATCGATGTAAAAGGGGCGGCATCGAGGCCGGCGATCATCGGCTCGGTAAGGAGTGCACGAAAAGCATCGCTGCTTCGAATCGAGCGTTTGGTGTCGTCGTAGATAAGCGTTTCTTCGAGGCTGTCCGCGCGATATGCGTTCACATACGAGACGAGCCACTCGCGCATGAGCGAGTCAGCACGTGCCGCCGCGTTCGGCGACATTGCGAGCGCTGTGCGAAAGTTCTCCATCTCGTTCGCCGGCAGCTTCACGTCACAGGAAAAGGGCTTGCACTTCGCGAGCATCCTGGAGTCTCCCGGGTCGAGCACGAGCGCGGCGACATCCTCGGGCCTCGCAGGGTCACCAAAAACTCCCGACATCGGCGTGGTGCCGTTGGAGAGAAAGCCAGTGAGCGGGCGCACGCGCTCGAGGTAGAATGCGCGAGGCACGGCGAGGCGCACGATGCCCAGCGTGGCGATCTCGGTCTTCTCCGGCGCGTCGATCGTGACCGCCACGGCCGCACCGCGCTCCACGGCTTCGAGCTTCTTCGCATCGAGAATCGTGAGCCGGTGTGGGAGTGATGGCGGCTGGGCAAGGAGCGCGGGCGCCGACGCGATCGAAGCCGCAAGCGAAACCGCAATCCACGCCTCGCGAAGGGCGGGAATCATCCTCGCGTAACTCCGTCCCTGCAGACGAGCCTCGGGCCGGGCGGCGCGGCTCGCATCATCGAATGCCGTAGGCACGCCCTTTAGATACTCCCCGTTAGGTACTTCATGGTACCAAACTCACCGGCCGAGGGCATATCGAAATGTGCCTGGGCGTACGGAATGAGCCGCCTTCCGTAAAGATCTGTTCCAGTTCGAGTCACCGTTACCGCCCGGATGCAAAATCCTCTTGCTATAGCTACAGCGGACATCGACATTCTGGGCAAATTCTAATTGTGGAAGATCATTGCGAGGTGTCGGCGGTGGGCCCGTTTCGCGACGAGCAGCCGCGCCAACATTTGCCGCGATGATCTGCCGACGGAGGCATCCACCGCCTCCGCTTTTGCACTCTGGCGGCGTCGACGAGGATCTCATGAAGCGCACAGTGGT
>JBDTXL010000236.1:0-3564 GCA_040006195.1 Gemmatimonadota bacterium
ACTCGACGCTCCGGACCGGGAAACCGCCGGTCTCGAGTGAGTAGCACGGACGCGCGGGGCGGGGGCGGTGGGATTTTCCGCCGCCTCACGCTCACACACTGGATCTTCATCTCGATGGTGGTGGGCGTCATGGTCGGGGTGGCGTTCCCGAACGCGGTGCCCGGCGAGCCCGAGCCGATGTTCCAGGCGGCATCGCTCAAGGTGCTGTCGACGATCTTCCTGCGGATGATCAAGCTCCTGATCGTGCCGCTGATCTTCTCCACGCTGGTCGTCGGGATCGCGGGACACGGAGACGACATGAAGCGTGTGGGGAAGCTCGCGCTGCGCTCGATCATCTATTTCGAGATCGTGACGACGTTGGCGCTCGTCATCGGGCTCACGGCCGTGAATCTCATTCGGCCGGGCGACGGCGTGAACATCACCGGCGCATCGGCGGCGGTGGGCAACGACCTCGCGCAGAAGCACGTCACGCTTCTCAGCGTGCTCGAGCACGTCGTGCCGCAGAGCTTCTTCGAGGCAGCCGCCAACAACGAGGTGCTTCAGATCGTCTTCTTCTCGGTGCTCTTCGGAGTCGCACTGTCGCGCGCCGGAAAGAACTCGAAGCTCACGATGCTGGCGTTCTGCGAGAGCCTCTCCGACATCATGTTCAAGCTCACCGATCTCGTGATGCGCTTCGCCCCATTCGGCATCGGCGCGGCGATCGCGGTGACGGTGGGGACGAGCGGCATCGGCGTGCTCCGGCATCTCGGGATGCTTATTTTGACGCTGTATGCGGCGCTGATCGTCTTCGTGGCGATCGTGCTCGTGCCGGTGGCGCTCCTCGCGCGCATTCCGATCGGAAAGTTCTGGCGTGCGGTAAAGGAGCCGTGGCTGATCGCGTTCTCGACGGCATCCTCTGAGGCGGCGCTCCCGCGCGCGTTCGAGGCGATGGAGCAGTTCGGTGTGCCGCGGCGCATCGTCGCCTTCGTGCTTCCCACGGGCTACTCGTTCAATCTCGACGGGAGCACGCTCTATCTCGCGGTCGCGTCCGTATTCGTGGCACAAGCTGCGGGAATTCAGATGTCGCTCGGCACGCAGGTCGGGATGATGCTGACGCTCATGCTCACGAGCAAAGGCGTCGCCGCCGTGCCGCGCGCGTCGCTCGTGATCCTCTCGGGGGCACTCTCGCAATTCGGGCTGCCGCTCGAAGGCGTCGCCGTGATCCTCGGAGTCGACGCAGTGATGGACATGGCGCGCACATCGATCAATCTCGTGGGAAACTGCCTGGCGACGGCCGTGATGGACCGCTGGGAGACTGTGCGAGGGGAGCGGTGATTCACCGCCGACTTTTGTTGGTGCTCGCAATGCTCGTAATCGCCGCGCTCCCGTCGTGCGCGCAGTCAGGCGCAGCGAAGACGATCACCGAAGCCGAAGTCCGCAGACTCGAGTCCGCGCTCGCCGATGACTCGATGGAAGGGCGCTTGACCGGCACTCCCGGTGGCGCGAGAGCCGCGCGCTACATCGCCGCGCAGATGGAGCTGCTCGGCCTCGCTCCACGCGGCGACAGCGGCTACTTCCAGCGCGTCCCCGTCACCGCCACCGACAGCTCGATCGACCTTCGCGCGAGCTTCAGCGATGCCGCGCCTGGACGGCACGAGACGGCGGTGAACGTCGTCGGCATGCTCCAGGGGAGCGACTCGAAGCTGGCCGGCGAGATCATTCTCGTCGACGCGCACTACGATCATCTTGGAGTCGGGAAGCCGGTGAACGGCGATTCGATCTACAACGGCGCTGATGACGATGCATCGGGAACTGTTGCGGTGCTGGCCGTCGCGCACGCGCTCGCGGGCACGCACCCGAAGCGCTCGATTCTCTTCGCGCTTACCACTGGCGAAGAGGAAGGGCTGCTCGGAACCAACTGGATGATCGCGCACTTATACGTGGCGATCGACAGCGTGGTCGCGAATCTCGAGACGGAGATGATCGGCCGCCCCGATTCGGCCGCCGGCGGAACGGGGAAGGCGTGGCTCACCGGCTACGACCGGTCTACGATGGGCGCGATGCTCGCGCGCGAGCACATCCCGATCGTCGCCGATCCTCGCCCCGCACAGCATTTCTTCGAGCGCAGCGACAACATCGCCTACGCACAGCGTGGAATTCCTGCGCACACGCTATCGACGTTCAATCTGCACGCGGACTATCATCAGCCGTCCGACGACATCTCGCGCATCGACTTCGCGCACATGACCGCCGTGATCAATGCGGCCGTACATGCCGTCGCATTGCTCGCCAATGGGACGGTGCCGGTGTGGAACCCCGGCGGTCGGCCCCCGGCGACTCCGCCAGGATCCTGAACGAAGGCGGCGCGCGAGACTCTCGCGCGCCGCTCGCATTCAGATCAGCTCCAACCCCCGGCGACCGAGATCCTCTCGCCGTTGACCCATCCGGACTCACTCGAAGCCAGGAAGACCGCGACTCGTGCGATATCCTCCGGCCGGCCGATGCGGCCGAGCGGAGTATTCGATACGATCTGCTTCTCGAAGTCGCTGCCGATCATTCCAAGCGTACGGGAGCCTTCGGTGTCGACGCCTCCCGGAGCAATCGTGTTCACGCGGATGTTGCGTGCGCCGAGCTCTTTCGCGAGGACCTTCGTGACTACATCGAGCGCTCCTTTCGTGGCGGCGTAGACGACTGCGTTCGGCGGCGGGTTGTCGCTCACGACAGAGCTGACGTTGATGACACAGCCGCCTTCGCCATTGAAGTGCTTGAGCGCTTCCTGAGTCACGAGGATAGGACCCAGCACGTTCGTGTCGAACTCGCGATGGAACTCTGCTTCGGTCACCGTCTCGAGTGCATCGAACTGATAGACCGCGGCGTTGTTGACCAAAATGTCGAGCTGCCCGTACGCTTTCTTGGTCTCGGCGAACAGCCGCTGTACGTCCGCCACTTTTGCGACGCTGCCCTGAACGGCGATCGCCTTGCCGCCCCTGGCGACAATCTCGTTCACCGCGTTGTCGGCGCCTTCCGTGCTCGACGAATAGTTCACGACCACCGATGCGCCAGCGGCGCCGAGCGCACTGGCGATGGAAGCGCCGATCCCCTTCGAGGCGCCGGTGACGATTGCAACCTTTCCTGTGAGTGCACCCATGATATCTGAAGCTCCGGTCAGTAGTTAGATACTTAAACAACTATCTAACCACCGAAGCTCAAACGGCCCTCGAAGGTTCCAGCGTCCTTTCGCTACCGCGCTGCCGCGCCTCCCATGTGCTCCTCGGCGCCGAGCTGCAGTGCGCGCCGCACTGCTCCGCGCACAGACACGATCGCGGCCGAGTGCACCTTGCTCCCCGGCACCGCCGACTTGAGCCGGTGCTCCACGCGCCGGCGTAGCGCGCTCCCCGGATCGAGCAGTCCACCGCCCAGCGCCACCTGCACCGCCGCGCGCTCATCCTGAAACAGCGAGCGTGCGAGCGTACGCACGTGCAGCACGAGCTCCTCGGCCGCGAGCCCCAGCAGCGCATTCGCGCGAAGGTCGCCGGCTTCCGCGCTCGCGACCACCACAGGGGCGAGCGACGCGATCTGCGCCAC
>JBDTXL010000237.1:0-3852 GCA_040006195.1 Gemmatimonadota bacterium
GATAGAATGTCGAGAAGTGTCGTCCGATGATTTCGTCTGCGGCGTAGCCTTTGATACGCCGCGCACCTTCGTTCCAGCTTGCGACGATGCCGTTGGGATCGAGCATGAAGATCGCATAATCCTTCACGCTCTGGACGAGAGTGCGGAAGCGCTCCTCACTCGCACGCAATGACTCCTCGGCCGCGCGGCGATCGGTGAGATCACGTGTCACCTTCGCGAAACCGACATGCGTCCCGGCGTCGTCGAACAGCGCGGTGATAATGACGTTTGCCCACATGAGCGATCCGTCTTTCCTCAGTCGCCATCCCAGATCTTCGAATCGCCCCTCCCGGATTGCGACCTCGAGCTCCATCGGCGGCTTTCCGCTCGCTATGTCCTCTGGCGGGTAGAAGATCGAGAAGTGACGGCCAATGATTTCGTTTGCCGTGTATCCCTTGAGCCGCTGCGCACCTTCGTTCCAGCTGAGAATTCGGCCGGTAGTGTCGAGCGCGAATATGGCGTAGTCGCGCACGCGATCGACGAGGAGCCGATAGAGCTCGGCGCTCGGTGCCTCTACGGAGGGCAGCGTGAGATGCTCCCCGGTGCGCGTGACTACGCGCTCGTTGGGCGACGAAATCGACGTGTCGGTGTTATCGTCCACTGGTGTCACCAATCTCCGTCCACTGAGTGCTCCGTCAATCGCATTTTCAGAGCCGCGGATCTACTGGCTCGCTTTCGAGCGCAAGTACTCCAAATACGCATTCGTGCACCCGACGTAACGGCTCGCCGCGCACAAAACGCTCGAGCCCCTCCATTCCGAGCGCAAACTCTCGCAGCGCGAGGGAACGCTTCGCCTGCAACCCGCGTGCACGGAGGCGATCCAGATTCTCCGGTAGGGTATACTCGGGTCCATAGATAATGCGCAGGTACTCGCGGCCGCGACACTTCACCGCCGGCTGCACGAGGCCGCGCCGACCGGTCATCACGAAGGAAGATGGTTTCACGACCATGCCCTCGCCGCCTCTCTCCGTCATCTCTTCCCACCACGCCGTTGCGGCCGCCTCGCTCGCCGGGTCGGTGAGATCCACTGTGCGATGCGTCGTCTTGAATAGCACGCCGGAGTCATCCGCCGCGCACATCGCGCTCGACATGCTCATGTGCCATTCGTGATCCTTGTCCGCGTGCACGGCCTTCTCCGTCGCGAGCACATGGAAAGGAGCGAGGCGAAGATCGGCGACGCCGGACACCGGCCAGCAATAGCGCTGGTACGCCGCGATGTACTTGTCGACGAGTGTTGCCCGCGTTGTGAATCGCTCGACCAGACCATCGCCGCCAGCGCCGCGACGCTCGGCCGCAGCGAGCGCCGCAACGGTATCGGGAAGCGCGGCGCTCGCCGCCGCTCCCACGGCAGCGTACTGATCGCGGATCAGCCCTTGAGCCTTTGCCGACCACGGCATGAGCTCGCAGTCGAGGATGGCCCACTCGGTCGCGAGCTGCTCCCAGAAGCCCGAACGCTCGAGCGCCCGTGAAACGACGCCGAGCAGCTCTCCCTCGACGACTGCATTGTCGAAGAAACGGCGTCCGGTGCGCGTGTAGACGATGCCGATGCCGTCGTCCACGATGCCGAACCGTTTGCGAGCGGCGTCTTCACTTCGGCAGATGACCACCACCGCGCGCGATCCCATGTGCTTCTCTTCGCACATGGCAAGAGGGGCACCTTGAGTGCGGAAGTAGGTAAACGCCTCGGTAGGATACTCGAGGTAGCCGTCACGCTTCGTCGTCTCCGACGGTGACATGGTCGGCGGCAGATACACGAGCCACTTCGGATTCGCGGCGAAGCGGCTCATCACCTCGAGCGCCGCGATGGCATTGTCCTCTCTAATCGTCACCGTCCGGTGCAGCCGCGTGTTGACGATGCGCTTCCCGATGACATCGGCGATGTCCAGCACGTCATCGTCGCGGTGCTGCGCAGAAAGCGCAGGCAGCGAGTCGGGCGGGAGAAATGGACGCGCCGGCTCCGCGTAGGTGCGCGCGGCATTGACGGAGACAAGCTCCTTTTCCGGCCACCTGAGCGCCGTGAGCCTTCCTCCGAATACGCAGCCGGTGTCGAGATTGATCGTACGATTGAGCCACTCGGGCTCCGGCACGGGCGTGTGACCGTAGACCACATGCGCGGGCCCACGATACTCGGCGGCCCAATTGTAGCGAACCGGCAGTCCGAACTCGTCCGTCTCACCCGTCGTTTCGCCAAATAGCGCGAACTCACGCACCTTCCCCGACCCGCGCCCCTGCATCTCCTGCTTCATCCCTGCATGCGCGACGACGAGTCGCCCTTCGTCGAGAACGAAGTGACTTACCAGACCGTCGAGAAAGTTCGCGACGCCAACGCGAAACTCCGCTGGCTCTGAATCCAGCTGCGCCAGCGACTCGGCAAGACCGTGCGTGATCTGCACGTCCTTCCCGCGCAGCTTCCGCACGAGTTTGAGATCGTGATTGCCAGGGACAGCGATCGCCGTAGCCGCATCCACCATCCCCATGACGATCCGCAGCACGTCCGGCACGCGCGGCCCACGATCGACGAGATCGCCGACGAATACCGCTTTGCGCATCGCCGAGTGTCGCCACGTGCCGGTCTCGTCTCGCTGATATCCGAGCGCCTGTAGAAGACTCTCGAGCTCATCCGCGCAGCCATGCACGTCGCCGATAATATCGAAGGGCCCATGATCCGACTTGCGATTATTCCAGAGCGCCTCGCGCACGATCGTGACGGACGCAATCTCCTCCGGCGAGCGCAGCACATGCGCATGCCGAAAACCTTCCTTCTGCAGAAAGCGCAGCGACTTTCGCAGCTGGCTGTGCTGCTGGCGGATGACGTGTGCGCCAAATGCGCGATCGGCGCGATCGCGATTGCGATCCTCGCATAGCCGCTCGGACACATCGAGTACGATGGCGACTGGAAGGACGTGATATCGCCGCGCGAGCTCGACCAGCGGCTTCCGCGCCTCGCTTTGCACGTTCGTAGCATCGATGACAGTGAGCAGACCACGCTCGAGCCGTTTCGCGGCGATGAAGTGCAGCGTTTCGAAGGCGTCCTTCGTCGACGACTGATCGTTCTCATCGTTCGATATCAAACCGCGGCAGAAATCCGACGAGATGACTTCGAACGGCCCGAAGTTGTTCCGCGCGAATGTGCTCTTCCCCGATCCCGAGGCGCCCACCAACACGACCAGCGAGAGCTCCGGGATCGTCAGCGCTCGCGCTGCAGGCACGACTGCCGGCATCAACGTATCAGCTTCAGACATCCGCTTCATTCCGCGTGAAGATCGCCATCTGCGTCGGCGAGCCGACAGCGTCGTCTACCGGTCCAACGGACGTGAAGCGCACCGCATAACCAAAGCGCTCGCTCACCCGCGCGCCCCAATCCTCGAATTGCACGCGCGACCATTCGAAACGGTGATCGCGATGGCGGAATTTCCCCGCGGGCAGCGTCGGCCACTGCGTGTTGTACTCGGCATTCGGAGTCGTCACGACAACCGTTCCCGGCCGCGCGAACTCGAACGCAACCCGCTCGAACGACGCGAGCCGGGGCGGATCCAGGTGTTCGATGACCTCTACTACCGCAGCCGCGTCGAAGCCGGCGAGCCGCTCATCGCGATACATGAGCGAGCCGTGAAGCAGCGTGATCCGCTCGCGCTGCAGAGGCGGGAGCCGATCGAGCTTGAGCCGGTCCGACGCCAGCTCGAGTGTCCGATACGAAACGTCCATGCCGACAATGCGCGTGAACTGGCGATCGTCGAGCAGCATCTTGAGCAGGCGCCCCTCGCCGCAGCCAAGATCCAGCACGCTGGTCGCGCGACTCGCGCGAAGTGCGCC
>JBDTXL010000238.1:0-6418 GCA_040006195.1 Gemmatimonadota bacterium
CAGCCCGGTCGAAACGCGACATCATGTCCTCGAACGGATTGTCCTCGTTGAGGAACGTATCCTTGTCCGGGCCGATCATCTTCTGTGTGGTGAGGCGAAAGTCAGCGGTCATATACGATTGATTTACCGTAGACCCGACGGGGTCACAGTTGACGGGGAGAGGCGTTGATCACGAGGTCGAGGATGGCGTTAATGGCATCGCCTCCCTCCTCGACGATTACGGCTTGGGAAACATACCCAAGGGGCGCGGCTTCGCGAGGCCAGAGCGGCAGCAGCTTGACGGCGTCCTTGAGTGTACAAAGGGCGATTTCGATGGGCTCGAGGTCACGCGCGAGTGCGCGCGCGTCGGCGGCTGTGAACGGATGGTGGTCGGAGTACGCGCGCATTCGAACGGTCGCGCCGGCCTGACGTAGCTGCGCGCCGAATGCGGCTCCGTTGCCGATCCCCGCGATCGCGAGCACATGGCGGCCGGCGATCGACGCGAGCGGCGCCGTCGGCAGTCCCTCGAAATGCACCGAGTCGAGCGCGAGATGGATGATGGCGACAGGCACCGCGGGCGCGACGGCGTGCGCGCGTTCGGCGACGGTCCGCGCCCGCTCGGTCGAAACCGACTTGCGCGTGACGATGACCAGCGACGCGCGAGCAAGTGAAGTCGAAGGCTCGCGATATGGTCCTGCCGGAAGCGGCCGCTCCGAGGAATCCGCGACGTCGGCGCTCACGAGCACGACATCGGCCACACGCGCGACACGCCTGTGCTGAAAGGCATCGTCGAGCACGGCGACGTCCGCGCCTCCGGCGGCTGCGCGCTCGATCCCCTCGAGGCGGTTCGCATTCACGAATACCGGGATCGATGGCGTGAGTCGCGCATGCACGAGCGGTTCATCGTTGCCGTAGCCGCGCAGCACGATCGCCGGCCGCATGCCGCGCGCCTGGAGCTGCATCGCGAGCCACGATGAGACCGGAGTCTTCCCGGTTCCGCCCACCGTGAGATTGCCGACCGAGATCGCTGGCAGTCGCGGCTCGCGCAACGGCAGCGCACCACGGTCGTAGAGCGCATTGCGCACGGTCACGATCATCGCGAAGATCGTCGAGCATGGGGAGAGCAGCATGCGCGCGAATCGCGCCCCGGTGCCTTCGCCCCACCAGATCGAGTCGACGAGTGTGCGCTCAGCCACCGGCAGCCACGGGAAGCTCTCGCATGAGTGCCTGAAACCTCGGCGACTCGCTGGCCGCACCGCGCAGCGACCCGGTGCGAACGAACACGGGCTCACCGATATAAATCGTGAGACGCGCGAACGGCTTCGGGATGATGAATCGATCCCAGCTGTTGAGGCGCCACGCGCGATCGACGACCGCTCGCAGAAGCACGATCGGCGCGCCCGACCGCTCGGCGGCTATCAGCGCGCCGGGCGCGAAGCTCTCCGCCGGACCGCGCGGCCCATCGGGGGTGACGGCGACGTGTGCTCCACGCTCGACTTCGCTCGCGAGCGCGAGCAGCGCGCGCCCCGCCCCACGCCGCGATGAGCCGCGAATCGTTTTATACCCCATCGACTCGGCCGCGCGCGACGCGATCTCTCCATCGCCATGCTCGCTGATCAGCACGACTATCCCCAGTTTCCGGAAGTTCCACATGTGACAGAGCAGCTCGCAGTGCCAGAGGCAGAAGATCACCGGCTGCGAGTGCTGCCGCACGATGTCCACCTTCCCGTGGTGCACCTCGCGCACCCGCCAGGTGCGCGCGAGTATGCGAACGCCGACGCTCGCGATCGCGGCTGCCCACCGGGCACGACGCTCCTTCTTCGTCGCGCCCGCCGTAGCCGCGATGTCGTTGCTCACGCGAGCATCTCGAGCGCGATCCGCGCGACGCGCTCCGCCGCGCCGGGCTCGCCGAGCGCAGCGCGGACGTCTGCGAGATCTGCGAGCATCTTCGTGCGCTCGGGAGAGCCCGGCACGAGGAGAGGCACGAGCGCATCCGCCATCGCGCCCGGCTGCATCGCGCTCTGTATGAACTCTTGCGCGACGCTCCGATTGACGACGAGATTCACGAGCCCGATGTAGCTGATCCCGCGGATGAGCCTGCGCGCGATCTCGTAGTTGAGCGTGCCGACGCGATAGGCGACGATGAGCGGTGTATTTGCGATTGCCGCCTCGAGCGTCGACGTTCCGCTCTTCACCAGCGCCGCATCGGCCGCGCGCCACACCACATACGAATCGCCGCTCACGAGCTGGAACGGAACGCGCGCGGGATCGAGCACCATGTTTGGCGCGACACTCACGATCACGCGGAGGGATGGGATGCGCGCCTGCAGCTCGCGCGCGGTCGCCGTGAACACATCGAGATGTTGCGCAAGCTCTCCACGCCTGCTTCCCGGGAAGAGCGCGAGCACCGGCGCAGCTTCCGCGAGGCCGAGCGCCGCGCGCGCGTGCGTGCGGGACGGCAGCCCGCGCGCGCCATCGAGCAGCGGATTTCCTACGTACGTTGCGGCGATCCGGTGCTTGCGAAGATACGCCTCCTCGAACGGCAAAATCACCGCCGCGCGCGTGATCGTGCGGCGCATCTCCTTCAATCGCCCCGCGCGCCACGCCCATACCTTCGGCGTGATGAAGTAGAGCACGGGGACGCCCGCGGCCTTCGCGGCAGCGGCCACCCGCAAATTGAAGCCTGGATAGTCGACGAGGATTACGAGGCCGACCCCGCCTCCAGCCATGCGCGCCTTCAGCTTGCCGAGCAGTCGCAGATGAAAGGGAATCTGTCTCACGATACCGGCATAGCCCATCACTGCGTGCGCCGCGATGTCCTCGAGAAGCATCGCGCCGGCCGCGCGCGTGCGCGCTCCTCCTACGGCGGCGATCGGAATTCCGGGAGAGAGACTCCGCAGCGCCTCTACGACCGCCGCGGCATGCAGGTCGCCGGAAGCCTCACCGGCGACGACCAGCACCTCACGCACGACGATCTCCGGCGGCGAGCACGGTCATACCGCGAGCCCGCGCTCACTCTTCGACACGAACGACAGGAAGTGCTCTACCTCGGGATACGGATGCAGCTCCTCGTGCGCCCGCTCGAGCGCCTTGGACACGAGCAGCTCCGAACGAAAGAAGAGGCGGTACGCGCGCTTGAGCTCACGCACCACCGCCGGATCGAAGTCGGCGCGCGTGAGCCCCACCGAGTTGAGACCGTAGAGCTTCACCGGGTTTCCCGCGGCCTTGAGATACGGCGGCACGTCCTGCGTCACTTTCGACGATCCGCCGACGAACGCGTAGGCGCCGAGCTTCACGAACTGGTGCACCGCAACGAGACCGGAGAGGATCACGCGATCCTCCATGTGCACATGCCCGGCAACTTGCGACGCGTTCGAGATGATGATGTGATCACCGAGCTGACAGTCGTGCGCGAGATGGACGTACGACATGATGAGACAATCGCGTCCGATCACCGTACGCCCGGACTCCGCAGTGCCGCGGTTGATCGTGACGCACTCCCGGATCACCGTGCGATCGCCGATTTCGGCATATGTGCGCTCGCCGCGGAACTTGAGATCCTGCGGGTCGCCGCCTACGATCGAGCCGCTTCCGACTCTCACCTGTGAGCCGAGCGTAACGAGCTTCTCGAGAGTAGCGCGCGCGGAGATCACGCACCCATCGCCGATCACGCACTCCGGTCCGACGATGACGAAGGCGCCGATCTCGACGTCCTCGCCAATCTGCGCGTCCGGAGACACGAGCGCCGTCGGATGGATGCGCACGGTCATTTGTCGCGGACCATCGCACCCATGTCGGCCTCACACACGATCTCGCCGTCCACGCGCGCGACGCCGTGGATCTTGCACATGCGCCCGCGGCGCTGGACCATGTCCACCTCGATGCGCAGCTGGTCTCCCGGCTTCACCGGCTTCCGCCACTTCACGTTGTCGAGCGACGTGAAGTACATGACGAGCTGCGACGCATCCTCGGAGTCGCCGAGCATCATGAGCCCGCCGACCTGCGCCATGCACTCGACGATGAGCACACCCGGCATCACTGGATGCCCGGGAAAGTGCCCCTGAAAAAACGGTTCGTTGATTGTGACGTTCTTCAATCCGACGATGTGCTTGCCCCGGTCGTGCTCGAGAATGCGATCCACGAGCAGAAATGGGTAGCGATGGGGAAGCTGCTTGATGATGTCTTCGGTTCCACTCACGCGCGTCTCCTCCGCAGCACGTTTCAGCATTTCCCGGACGAGCGTCACCGTTCCCCGGTGGCTCGGCCGGTCGGCGACGATCCGCCCGCGCACACGTTTTCCCGCGAGCGCCAGATCGCCAATGAAATCCATCGCCTTGTGTCGCACGAACTCATCCGACCATCGTAGCTCGGTGTCCAGGGGACCGGCGTCGTCGAGCACCACGGTGTTAGACGTGGTCACGCCCTGTATCAGCCCCTTCGCGCGCAGCATTTCCGCCTCACGAAGGAAGCCAAAGGTGCGCGCCCCCGCCAGATCCGAGGCGAAAATTGTTGGCGTCACCGGAAGCTTGCACGACTGCCGCCCGATCAACGGATGCGGAAAGTCTATCGTCACCTCGATCGACAGCGCCGGCGCCGGATTCACGGTGTACGTCGAGCCGCCATCGCGCACGGTGAGCGGCGCGCGAAGCGAGAGATACTCCACCTCGCCCACCACATCGACGACGCCAGCGCTCACGAGCGCATCGTGAAATGGGAGCGCACTCCCGTCGAGAATCGGGGGCTCGGCAGCGTCGAGGTCGATGCGAATGTCGTCGATCTCGAGCGCGGCGATCGCGGAGAGCACGTGCTCTACCGTGTGTACCGCCTCCTCGCCAGCGCCGAGCTGCGTGTGGCGCTCGGTGAGCACCGCATTCTCTGCGCGCGCATACACCGTGGGCTCACCCGGAAGATCGGTGCGCCGGAAGATGATCCCCGAGCCCGGCGAGGCGGGATGGAAGCTCAGCGTGCACGCGCGTCCCAGGTGCAGGCCGATCCCCTGCAGCGCGACCGCGCCGCCTATGGAATGACGGCGCTCGCTCACGACTTCTTCTCGTTCAGTTGACGCTCGATCTCGCGCAGCCGATCGGCGAGCTTGTAGAACGCAGAGGTCGCCTTGAGCCACTCGCGCTGAGGACGTGCCGGAGCGCCGCTCCACATCTGTCCGTCAGGGATGTCGTCCATTACGCCGGAGCCCGCGCCGAGCTTGACGTTGTTCCCCAGCTCGAGATGTCCCGTAACGCCCACCTGTCCCCCGATCATGCAGCCGTCGCCGAGTCGCGTCGACCCGGCGATTCCCGACTGCGCCGCGATCAGGCACATGCGCCCGAGCCGCACGTTGTGCGCGATCATCACGAGGTTGTCGAGCTTCGATCCCGCACCGATGACCGTGTCCGCGATACTCCCGCGATCGATCGTCGAGTTCGCGCCGACCTCGACATCATCCTCGAGAATGCAGCGCCCTACGTGCGGAATCTTCTGCACGCCGGTTTTCGTTGGCACGTAGCCGAAGCCATCGCTCCCCGCACGCACGCCGGCGTGCAGCCGCACACGCTTGCCGAGTGTCGTACCCGGATACAGCGTCACCGCGCTCACGAGATGTGAATCCTCCCCGATCTCGACATCGCGGCCGACATCACACAACGGACCGATCACGACACGATCGCCGACCACCGCATTCTCGCCGATGATGCTGTGCGCGCCGATGGCGACGTCCGTCCCCAGCTTTGCGCCGGCGCCGATGACTGAAGATGGATGAATACCGCTCGCACGCGGTGGCGGCGGATACAGTGCCGGCAGCACGAGCAGCATCGCCTCCTGCGGCTTGGCGACTATGATGCGGCACGCCGGCCCAGGGTGCTCGGCGAGCTCCGGCGAGACGAGCGTGATCCCGGCGCGCGTTGCCGCGAACTCCGCAGCATAGCGCGGATTCGCGAAGAAGCTCAGTTCATTCGCGGCCGCGCGATCCAGCGCCGCCACGCGCACCACTCGAGCCGCTCCATCACCGCGCAGCTCCCCACCCACGAGATGCGCGACAGCCTCGGCGGTGAGAGCGGAATCGCTCACGCCACCGAGGCTGCTCGAGGGTCGATCCGTTTGGTTCAACGGCCGTTAGGCGTGGACTTGGGACGCGACACGCCGGTCGGCTTGGGCGATGCGGCGCCGGTCGGGCGCGGCGTAGCGGTCGACGACGGCGCGGCCATCGGCGCGGCCCTCGAGGCAACCGGACCCGCAGCGACGAGGCGCTTGATTACCTGGTCGGTGACATCGAGCGATGAATCCGCCGCGACGACGACCCCGGCCTGGCTTCCCGCGTCGAGAATGAACGAGTAGCCGTTCTGTGTGCGGAGCTGCTCGATGATCTTGTTGATCTGCTCCATGATCGGGCGAACCAGCTCGGACTCGCGCTGCTGCGCGGTCTGCTCGAGCTCCTGCACGCGCT
>JBDTXL010000239.1:0-5979 GCA_040006195.1 Gemmatimonadota bacterium
ATCTCCTTGCGATGCATGAGCAGCTTGCGCGTGCGCGTCGGCTCATGGTTGAATCTGTTTCCCTGCTCGTACGGCGAGATGTGGAGATTGAGCAGAAAGACTTCGCCATCGTTCAGAATGCCGTAACTGTCGGTGAGGTTTGCCTTTCCATCGCGGAGCGACTTGACCTCGGTCCCCGTGAGCACGATGCCGGCCTCCCACGCATCGATGATCTGATAGTCGTGACGGGCGCGCTTGTTTCGGGCAATGATCTTATGCCCGTCCTGCTCATCTTCTGTGGGCATCGGACGCTATGGAAAGGACTCGTGGCGGCGAGAGCGGTCACCGGACGCGCTCGCATGCCGCCCTTCGCAACTTAGAAGTGCCCGATGCGCCAAGCAACGGCGCGCGTTGACTTTGCCTCATCGTGCCCGTACCTTTTTCGCTCACGCCGGAGTGGTGGAATTGGTAGACGCGCTGCGTTCAGGGCGCAGTGGGCGTATGCCCGTGGGGGTTCGAGTCCCCCCTTCGGCATGCAGAGCAACGGGCGATCCGCGAAAGCGGTCGCCCGTTCGTTCATCCGGGGAGCGTCGCCGCTCCGAAATTCTTGCGAAGCGCGGCGTTGGCCTCACCCATGTAGCGTGCGAGCAGATCGCCGGCGTGCGCGACGATCTCGGGACGCGCAGCATCGCGATGGCCTGCGAACTCGAGGAGTGCGCGCCCGAGATGCCAGCCACTTCCCTCACCCTCTCGATTGTCGAGCGCGTCGCCGTAGGCCGTGAGTCGCGCATTCAGCTGCCGCTCGGCCACGCGGATCTTTCCCGGAGCAACGGCGCGGTCGTTCGCGAGCTCGCGTGCGAGTGCGGAGGCGACGAGTGATGCGGTGCGATCGTCGAGGGCGTCACGCTGTGCACCGAGCAGTCCCAGTGCGCGCCGTGCGTAGCGAAGCTCCCAGCGCGCATGATCGGCATCGCAGTCGGTGCCGTTCACGCTCAACCACTCGACATCTTCTTCGGCGGGCTCGACGAACAGCGCAGTGACGTACGTTGCGGCGCGCCGTCGCTGCTCACGATCGAGCGTCCACGCCCTGAGCGACCGTATCACGGGTCGCCGCAGCTCTAGACGGTGAGAATCGGCAAGCCGACGCGACCGCGCACGGTCTGCTCTCCGTAGAGCAGATCCGAGAGGTGCACGCCTTCGAGCACGTCGTCGATCTTTTGCTGCAGGAGCATCCACACGGGACGAATGCTGCACTCGCCCGAGGCAGAGCATCGCTCGCTGTTTACCGGATGCGAGACGCAATGGAGATCGAAGGTCGAGAGCTCGGACGCCTGGATGATCTCGCGCACGGAGATTTCATCGGGCTTTCGTGCGAGCATGTAGCCGCCATGCGCACCGCGCGTGCTGCGAACGATCTCGGCGCGGCGCAGCCGCAGCATGATCTGCTCGACGTAGTCCGCGGGGAGCTTCTCGCGAGTGGCGAGGTCGCGCCCGGTGACTGGCCCGTCATCCATGCGACGGGCAAGGTGCAGCGCGCTGATCAACCCATACTCGGCCCACGTAGTGATGCGCATGCCTTGGAGATTACCGTTGGCCCACGAGTGGAACAAGGCCGCGAGCGGCAGGCTGACCGCGCGGCCAACTATCCGGCCGAGACGCCGCCGTGCGAGCCCCCTGGCACACCAATCTCAGTCATCTTCCGCAAATCGAGCACATCCTCGGCTTCCGCATCCGGAAGCACGTGTTCGCGCTTCACGAGATCGCGAATGAGCACGTTCTCCTTCACAGACTGCTTGCTCAACTCAGCCGCGCGCGCGTAGCCGATCTGCGGAGCCAGCGCCGTCGCCAGCGCGGCCGAGCGTTCGACCCAGTATGCGCACATCTCGATGTTCGCCTCGATCCCCGCGATCGTCTTCTCCGACAGCGAGCGCGCGGCGTTCGTGAGAATCATCTCCGAGAGAAAGATGTTGTGCGCGATCACCGGCATCATGACGTTGAGCTCGAGCTGTCCATGCTCGGCGGCGATCGCGACGCACACGTCGTTGCCCATCACCTGAAAGCACACCTGGTTCACCATCTCGGGGATGGACGGATTGACCTTCCCCGGCATGATCGACGATCCCGGTTGCACTGCGGGGAGGCGAATCTCATCGAGCCCGGTGCGCGGTCCCGAGGCCATGAGGCGCAGATCGCTCGCGATCTTGCCGAGGTCGACGGCCAGCGTGCGCAGGGCGCCGCTGAAGCCGGCCGCGTCACCCATGCTCTGCATGAGCTGGATGCGATCGCTTCCCTCACGAAGGTCGAGTCCGGAAATCGCACGCAGATGCTCGACCATGAGCGCGGGATACTCGGGCTCGACGTTGACGCCTGTGCCTACCGCGCTCCCGCCGATGCCGAGATCGCGCAAGAAGCTCGCGGCCATTTCCACGCGCTGGATGTTGCGATCGATGCTCACCCCGTACGCACGGAATTCCTGCCCGAGGCGGATCGGCATCGCGTCCTGCAAATGCGTGCGCCCGCTCTTGAGCACATCGTCGAATTCCACGCCCTTCGCGAGCAGCGCGTCGCGCAGCTCGCCGAACACCGCCGCGAGGTCGCGCGCGAGCGCGAGCGCCCCGACCCTGATCGCGGTGGGAATTACGTCGTTGGTCGACTGCGCCATGTTGACGTGATCGTTCGGATGGATCGGCGCGTAACTGCCGCGGGCGGTGCCGAGGCGCTCGTTCGCGAGATTCGCCAGCACCTCGTTGACGTTCATGTTGTGCGATGTGCCGGCGCCCGCCTGGAACACATCCACGACGAAATGCTCGCGATGCTGGCCGGCGAGAATCTCGTCCGCAGCGGCGATGATGGCATCGGCGAGCTTCGCGTCGAGGCGGCCCGTCTGCTTGTGCGTGAGCGCCGCAGCTTTCTTGATCCACACGACGGCGGTCACGAACATCGGGAGCGGGCGCATTCCGCTGATCGGAAAGTTCTGCGTCGCGCGCACCGTCTGCGCGCCGTACAGCGCGCCGGACGGAACGGCTAGCGCACCAAGGGGATCCTTCTCGGTGCGCGTCGCCGGCTCACTTCCGGTTTTACTGGTGCCGGGTGCCGAAGCCACGATCAGGGAAGGATGACGGTATTATCGGTACCATACGTCGAAACGACGACGACCTCGTCGGTGCCGTCGTTGTTGAACGTGGTGAGGAAGCGATACGCGTGCACTCGCTTGGCGGCTGCGGTGCGCCACGCGTTTGCGAGACTCGCCTGTACCGCGTGCGATCCGTTGTCGGTGAACTGACAGAAGATCTGGGTGTTGATCGAGGACGGAGTGGCGCCAAACTCGAGCTGCAACACGACCGACGCGCCGTGCTGAGGATTCCAGGTGACCGGGAGATCGTGGACGCTGTCCGGGCTCGCCTGAAGCGGCTGGATCTTGAGCGAATCCGCGTTCGTGAATGTGAAGTTGAACGCGTGAAAGCCATTGGAGACACCCGGAATCGTGATTCGGCTGGCGCTTCCCGGCACGATGCGGAGGCTGTCCCCCGTCGGCAGACGGTAGAAGATGTAGCCGTTCGCATCGGCGGCGCTCGGCGTCAGCTGCGCCGTGTCGAGGGTGGTCGCGAACACGAGCGGAGTTCCCGCATTGATCTGGGCGAGCGGAGAGACGACCTGCGAGCCTGGATAACCGATCTCGGCGCATGTGTCTGCGTTTTGCCCGCTGTTCGGAATGCTGACGTTCGTCGCATCGACGAAGTACGACGTTGGGCTGGTCCGGTGGGTGCTGGGTGCGTCACTCATCTGGACGGTGACGAAGCCGAGCGGGATGCTCGAGGGGATGCTGTCGAGCGACTTGCAGGCTCCGAGCACCAGTAGCGAGGCGACTGCGACGAACAAGAAGCGCTTCATAGATACTCCTCCTGACGCGAGCATCACCGCGTGACGGGAATGCGAAGCGCCTCAGCAAAGCGATTGAAATAGTTGAAGAATCCGATCACAGCCGTGATCTCGATAATTTGGGGCGGCGTCCACCATCTGGCCAGTTCGGCGTAAATCTCGTCCGTCGCGTCGCCGTTGGTCGGAGTCATCGCGTCCGCGTAAGCCAGTGCCGCGCGCCATCCAGGCTCGAAAATATCGAAGCGCCCCGCTTCCAGCGACGCGATCTGCTCATCCGTCGCGCCGTGCTTGCGTGACAGTGCCGTGTGCGACGCAAGGCAGTATGCGCACACATTTATCTGAGACACCCTGACAGTCAGTAGTTCCTTGAGCAGCACCGGCACTTCGCCCGGGCCGGTGACCGCGCGCAGATGCGCGAACAAGGTGAGCACGATTGGCGGACGCAGCGACGCGGCGCGGAAGAGATTCGGAACGTTGCCCCGCTCGCGAATGAACGCGTCGAAGAGCTTGTGCACATCCGGCGTCGCGTCTTCCAGTGCGGGAAGGGGGACGCGAGGCGAGCCGCTAGTCATGGGAGGCGACCGAGAGTGAGTGAGCGAGAACCACGGCCACTACGATGCCGGTGAGCATTGCAAGGCCGAGCGCGCCGACGGAGAGCGCATGCAGCTCGCCGAAGGTCCGTCGCGCGGGATCGGTGATCGCGAGCGAATCGATGGCCGTTGGCATCGAGGCGCGGAGGGCTTCGATGCGCGTGAGGATCACGAAGCGCGCGAGCGCGGCAAGCGCGAAAATGGCCACTCCACCCGTGAGGCTCGTCGAGCGGACGACACCTCCCATCGCGCTGCGCGCGACGAAGATGAGAATGACTCCGACGATCATCCCCGTATCGAAAAGCACCGGAAGCGTCTGACCTACGAGCGCACCGGCAACCGTGCGCGATGGCAACACCGCGAAGGCGGCGCGCGTGACGACGACCGTGAAGTAGAGCGCCGCGCCTAGCCAGGCCGAGAGCAGCAACGCCGCCACAGGGGTCGACCATCCCGAGCGCAGCCGGAGGGCGTCCGTCGTCCGCTCGCTCACCGCTTCACGCGCAGGAGTCGCGCTGAGCCGAGCAGAAAGGGATTGGTCGCGCGCTCACGGCCGATAGTCGTCGCACGGCCGTGCCCCGGATAGACGGTGAGATCATCGCCCAGAGCGACGATTCGCGCGAGCGAAGCATCGAGCGCGGCGCGGTCGCCGTACTCGAGATCCGTTCGGCCGATCGACCCCGCGAACAGGCAGTCCCCGCCAAAAACGACGTCATCGTTGTGGAAGATGACGTGACCCGGCGCGTGCCCCGGCACGTGCATCACCGACAGCTCCTCGGAGCCGACCACCATGCGATCTCCCTCGGCGAGCTGCTCGCTCGCGGCCGGCGGCGTCTCGATGCGGATGCCGTAGCGGAGCGCGGAGTCCACTGCCTGCGCGTGCAGCGGGGCGTCGAGCGGATGCATGTGCACGGGAACGGAATGCTCACGGAGTATTCCGGCGAGACCACCCACGTGATCGAAGTGCGCGTGCGTCAGCCAGATGCTCTCGAGCGTCGCGCCCGACGCGTCGAGCGCCTCGAGGATTCGCTCGGGCTCGTCGCCCGGATCGATGATCACCGCGCGATCGGTCGTCTCGTCGATCACGAGGTAGCAGTTCTCTTCGAGCGGACCGACGGTCAGCGTCTCGACCTTCATACCGTGTAGCCGCCGTTGCTCATGATCTCCGTCGGCTCGTGGCGGCGGAAGGAGGTGATGTACTTCTCCACTGCGATCGCCGCGGTCGTGCCGTCGCCGGCCGCGGTGGTCACCTGGCGCGTGAGCTGCGAGCGAACGTCGCCGGCGATGAAGAGGCCGGGAACGTCCGACTCCATGTTCGCATCGGTGATGATGTAGCCACCGGCATCGTGCTGCACGTGATCGACGAGAACGCCGGTGTTCGGACGGAAGCCGATGAAGATGAAGGTGCCGCTCACCGCGAGCGGCGAGCGCTCCTCGGTGACCGTGTTGCGAAGTCGGACGCTCGTGACGAGCCCCGTTTCATCGCCCACGATCTCCTCGACCACGACGTTGCGCACGATCTCGATCTTCGGAT